>NZ_JAYFSK010000078.1:0-8612 GCF_041464035.1 Acinetobacter sp. AL9
CCGATGGTACAGCGGAAGACCGCCGCGAATACCGACAACAGCATAGTCAACCAGTGATGCAACAACTATATGAATGGCTCAACCAACATCATCTGACAGTGCCATCGAGTTCTCCTACCGCCAAGGCTATCAATTACACTCTGAAGCGTTGGCCAGCCTTAAGCCGTTATCTGGATGATGGCAATCTACCGATATGCAACAATTGGGTAGAGAATCAAATGCGACCTTGGGCCTTAGGGCGCAAGAACTGGCTGTTTGCTGGCTCGCTGCGCAGCGGCCAGCGAGCGGCGAATATCATGACTTTAATCCAGTCAGCAAAGCTGAATGGCTTGGATCCGTATGCCTATTTAAGTGATGTGCTGAAAAGGTTACCGACACACAAAGTGACCCAAATTGAAGAATTGCTGCCGCACTGCTGGAAACCTAAATCGAATTAAAAAATAGGTATGGGATTCAGCGGACGCTTACAATAAAACCATCTGAGGATGGTTTTATTAGGGCTTAGAGAGAAGATTGATTTAAGCAAATAATTGTGTAACAGAACACCATAGAATTGCTAAAATCGCAATCGCAACGATAGGTTCTAACACTTTAGACCAAGTGGGTACAATTGCTTCTACAGGCTCAATATTTTGATGATCATCGTGGGTATGTTGTTGAACCATTTGATTAAACTCCTTCATTGATGCCTCTAATGATAGCTCTTCTTGAGGAATTGGTTTAGAACCTTTTAACTCTATTAGATCATTTGTTGACCAAACCCAATCATCCGCTTGACCAGATAAATGTTCAATTTGACCTAGCAATAATTCACCTAGACCTTTATTGCCAAAATTACCGGTTTGATCCAATTGCTTGAGCTCTGTGAGTTGTAAGGCTAAGACTTCACTAATATTCTGTTCAAGCTCAGTTTTGGAGAGAGGTGACTGATTGTGTGGAGATGTGGTGAGTCGACGTGCAATTTCCTGAATATATAATTCATCTTGATGATCAATTTCTTGATAAAGTTTTTGGTTGTCTTCTCGCCACAGACTGACCAGTTTGCCTAAGCTCAGCGCATTGATTTCTTGAATATATTGGTCGCGATCAACAGCATTATATTGTTTCAAAAGCGAGGGCTTTTGAAGTTTAATCTGCGCTGCAAAATATTGTACTAAATCAAAAGCCATTCACTACTCCATTGTTTTAATCTAATAATCTAAGGCTTGGTTTTTTCTTAGTTTGTTCGGTTTTTTCTTCAGTCTTTGATTCTAAAGCATCTTGATCATTTTGGATATGTGCATACTCACTTGGATCAAAGAATAAGCCTTGTCCATTCTCTCTTGCATAGATACCTACGACGGCATTCATAGGTACATATAAGTCGCGTGATACGCCACCAAAGCGTGCAGAGAAGGTGATTGCATCATTGCTCATGTGTAAGGCATGCACTGCATGTGGAACGATATTTAGGACAATCTGACCATCCTGAATAAATTGTTCAGGAACAAGCGTATTCGGCTGTGTAGCATCGACCAATAAATGTGGTGTGAGTTGGTTATCACAAATCCATTCATAAATTGCGCGGGCTAAATAAGGACGGGTTGGACTTAAATTGATTTCAGATTCAGACATAATATGCTCTTTAAGTATGAATTAAAAATTCTTGATAGCGATTTTTTTCTTGCAAAGTCATTGCTTGAGTGAAGGCAGGGCGTGAAAAAATCCGCTGACAATACAGGAAAATTGGACGACAGTGTTGTTGGGGTAATTCTATGCCCATGGCTTTTAGCCGTATAAATAAAGGTGCCAGCATGCAATCTAAAATACTGAAATTTTCTGACATGAAATAAGGATAATGCTGAAATAATGGTGTCAGTGAAATGAGTGTATCACGTAATTTTTTTTGTGCAGCGCGCTGTGTTGTGTAATCTAAGCTATCAGGATGACGTAGCATCTGATCGGCAAGTTTGAACCAGTCTTGTTCAAAGCGCCAAATATATTGTCTTTGTTCTGCACGTGGCATAGGTGCATCTGCATAGAGTTTATTTTGTCGATAACGATCATCCAGATATTCGGAAATAATCGCAGTATTAAAGAGTTTTAAATCGTTTTCTAGCAGCATTGGAAGTTGATTATACGGATTCAGGCTTGCAAGATCTTCATCTTCATAATCGACCAAAATCAGTTGATATTTGATTTGTTTTTCGGCCAGAACGTAACGAATCCAATGTGAGCGAAAGTCGTCCGCATGACTGTAGAGGGTAATGCCTTGTAAGGGTGCGTTCTCGACTGACATAATCCGAAATAAAACCAAATGAATAGAATAGGATACTAAACTTAGCCACTAAAATCACCCAGCAAAGCTGATAAAAGTGTATGAGATATTTGTTGATTGGTTTTCAATTTTTGGACTGTATTGAATTTTGATTTTTGGTGTATGTGAATCCGAATTGTTTATCTGGCTTAAAATGCTCAGCTCGTTGATTTGCATAAAAAAAGCCTTGGAAAATCCAAGGCTTTTTTTGTGTCCGATTCGGTAAACGAATTAACGTTTAGAGAATTGTGGACGTTTACGAGCTTTACGTAAACCAAGTTTCTTACGTTCAACTTCACGAGCATCACGAGTAACGAAACCAGCTTGACGAAGAGCAGGTTTTAAAGTGTCGTCAGATGCGATCAATGCACGAGTAATACCGTGACGGATTGCACCAGCTTGACCACCAATACCACCACCAGCAACAGTGATGTAAAGGTCATATTTTTCAGTAGCTTCAAGAAGCTCTAATGGTTGACGTACGATCATACGAGCAGTTTCACGACCGAAATATTGCTCAAGAGTACGGTTGTTAATTACGAGTTTACCTGTACCAGCTGATAAGAAAACACGTGCAGTTGCGGTCTTACGGCGACCTGTACCATAGTTAGTAGCCATGTGCTGTATCCCTTAGATGTCCAAAACTTGTGGCTGTTGAGCTGTGTGAGGATGCTCAGCACCAGCGTACACTTTCATTTTCTTGATCATAGCATAACCAAGAGGACCTTTTGGCAACATGCCTTTTACAGCGCGTTGGAAGATTTCTTCTGGTTTGTGAGCAACTAATTTCTCGAAATTAGTTTCACGGATACCACCAGGGAAACCAGTGTGGCGATAGTATTTCTTGTCAAGTGATTTGTTACCAGTCACTTGAACTTGCTCAGCATTGATAACAACGATGTAGTCGCCAGTGTCAACGTGAGGAGTATAAGAAGTTTTGTGCTTACCGCGTAAACGACGAGCGATTTCTGTCGCAAGGCGACCTAGAGTTTTGCCAGAAGCATCAACAACGTACCAGTCGTGTTGAACTTCAGCTGGCTTAGCGCTGAGAGTTTTCATTAAACCACTACCTATTATAGTTGGTTTGGACTATGGAAGCTGTCCAAACAAAAAGGAGTCCGAATTCTACCTGAGAATGGGGAGAACTACAATGGAAAAGTCACATTTTAAGCGCTATATTTTATCAAGTTTGGTTATAAAAGCAAAATCACCTCTAGCGACCATTTCACGACAGTAAAAATCAGGTATTGATCTTCTTTATCTAGTGCTGTTTTAGCTTTTTCTGTATGGTCGCAGCAAATAATAATGATGAGGACGGATCACTATGTCTGATGATTTAGAACGCATCGCTACAACGACAAAAGCATTAACGACAGAAGCATTAAAGCCGCAACCAAATAAACTGCTAAAATTTATAGCAGGTTTTTTCATCACATTGATTGGTCTGTATGAACTGGCATTTTTGTTGGTAGGTGCAGCTTATGGTACTGATGTATTTGATTTTATCTTAATCTATTCTGTATTTATGCACATGACCTTGCTCCCTTTTATGCTATATGGCATTGGAGGCTTCATCATCTTGAGTCTATCTGATCAAAACTATCGAGCAGTTATTCAGCAAGCGCCCAAAATACTATTTATAGGTTTGTTGTTATGCGCGGTCGTGATTGGCATTTCAGAGTGGGCGCATCAGATGGGCATCTTAGATAGCCGATTTAGATTAGATTGGAGATAAAACAATTTTGCTCAGGATGGCGCTATAATTCAGCTACACCTAGCTATAGTGGATGAAGCTGCATGCGCCCTTTATATGTCACCAGTGGTGAACCTGCAGGTATTGGACCTGATATTTGTCTAAGTCTGGCAGCTCGACAAGATGAGCGTCCAATTGTGGTATTGGCAGATCATCAATTATTACAACAACGCACCGAAATTCTAAAGCAACAAGTCGAATTGATTGAATATTCAGGTCAGCAACAGCCTGCAGCGCTTGGGCAGTTATATGTTGAGCATGTGCCTTTGGCTGTAGATGTTGAGTTGGGGCATTTAAATGCACAAAATGCAACTTACGTTTTGGAGCAATTACGTCGCTCAGCTTCTTATGCAATGACAGGTAAGAGTGTGGGCGTGGCGACAGCACCCGTGCAAAAATCTATTATTAATGAAGCTGGTATTTCTTTTAGTGGGCACACTGAATATTATCAGGAGTTTGCAGGTGTTGCGCGTGTGGTGATGATGTTAGCCACCAAAACCTTACGCGTTGCCTTGGCGACCACGCATTTACCTTTACGTGCCGTGGCAGATGCCATTACCAAAACACGTTTAGAACAAGTAATTGATATTTTGCTGCACGATCTAAAAAGCAAGTTTAAAATTGAACATCCTAAAGTATTGGTCTGTGGTTTGAACCCACATGCGGGCGAAGATGGTTATTTAGGCATGGAAGAAATTGAGGTGATTAATCCTGTGCTGCAAAATTACCGTAATCGCGGTGAAAATCTCAGTTTAAGTTTACCTGCAGATACTTTATTTACCCCAGAAAATTTAAAAGATGCCGATGCAGTTTTAGCGATGTATCACGATCAGGGTTTACCTGTGTTAAAATCTCAGGGCTTTGGTGAAGCAATCAATATTACTTTAGGCTTACCGTTTATTCGCACTTCAGTCGATCACGGCACAGCGCTCTCCCTCGCAGGTACGGGACTTGCGAAAAGTTCTAGCTTGCATGTTGCTGTCGATTTAGCGCTGGATTTAGCACGTTCATAATTTCAGCTTGGAAATCTTTATGTATCAAATTAATGCCCTAAACCCAAAAGATGAAGGGCATCAGGCTCGTAAACGCTTTGGTCAAAACTTTTTGCATGATCAACGCGTGATTGCCAAAATTGTCCGCTCAGTAAACCCACGTCCAGGCGATAATATTGTCGAGATTGGACCGGGTTTAGCGGCATTGACCTCACCTTTAATTGGTGAGTGTGATGCTTTGACTGTAGTGGAATTAGACCGTGATTTGGCCGCAGGCTTACCGGGACGTGTGCCACATCCTGAGCGTTTAACTATTGTAGAAAGTGACGCGCTGAAATATGACTTTACCGAGTTATTTCAGGAAGGGCGCCCGCTACGTGTGGTTGGAAACTTGCCGTATAACATTTCGACGCCGCTTTTGTTTCATCTCTTAGAGTTTGGTGACAAAGTTAAAGACATGCACTTTATGCTGCAAAAAGAAGTGGTAGATCGTATCACGGCTGAACCGAATACCAAAGAATATGGGCGTTTATCGGTGATGATGCAGTATTACTGTAAGCCAACGTTCTTGTTTGAAGTACCGCCTGGCGCATTTAATCCACCGCCTAAAGTGACTTCTGCAGTATTCCGTTTAGAGCCTTATGTGACTAAACCGATTATTGCCAAAGATGAAAAAGCATTGGCACGTTTGGTGGCGCATGTATTTACCCAACGTCGTAAAACATTGCGCAATAGCTTAAAAGGCATGTTGGCTGAAGATGCGTTTGAACGTGCAGGGGTAGACCCAATGGCACGTCCTGAAACTTTAAGTTTGAGTGCATTTGTCGCATTGGCAGATCAGATGGTGAATTAATGGCAGCAATTCGATACAACTATGTCATTGGTGATGTGCAGGGCTGCTTTGAAGCCTTGAAACTGTTATTAAAAGAAATACAGTTCGATCCCGATCAAGATTTTATTTGGTTTGCAGGCGATTTAGTCGCGCGGGGTGAAAACTCGGTAGGTGCTTTGCGTTTTATTAAAAAACTGGTAGATCGTGGCGTTGCAGCAACGGTGTTAGGCAATCACGATTTAACCTTGTTGGCAGGCGCACGTGGCTTAAAGAAAATCAAAGCACAAGACAACACTCGTGATGTGATTGATGCAATTGACAGTGATGATTTGATTGATTGGTTGCGTAAACAACCATTGTGTCTTTTTCCTAATGAAAACACCATTTTAACTCATGCAGGTATTCCACATATTTGGAATGCGGAACAAACCGCAGCTTTGGCAAAAGAAGTTGAGGCGGTGATTGGGCATGAGGACTTTGAGGTAGTGGATGCATTCTTAAAGGAAATGTATGGGGCAGAACCTGCAGTTTGGTCGGATGATTTAGAGGGGCATGCGCGTTTACGTTGTATTACCAACTATTTGACCCGTATGCGTTTAGCCAATGCACAGGGTGGTTTGGAATTCAGCTTTAAAGATGCCTTAGATGATCCGATGCCAGAAGGTTTTAAACCGTGGTTTGAATATCCATCTTTAGCTGCGCAAACACATCAAATCGTATTTGGTCATTGGGCAGCATTGCAGGGACAAACGGTAGCCGACAATATTCAAAATGTGGATGGCGGTTGTGTGTGGGGCAATCAGCTTGTGGCTTATCGTTTGGAAGATCAGCAATTGTTTGCAGTGGATAATCCGCTGGCAGAATGGTAATAACATTCATCTTTAAAATTTAAAAATGTGATGATGAAATGAAAATAGCCACCTATTGAGGTGGCTATTTTTTATCTTGAATTTTATTGAATTCGAATCCAAGTTTGACTGCGACCTAGTGTAGATACACCCATATAAGCACGTAAAGTTAAACGTTTACCTGTTGAGTTGAGGCGAATTTTTGCATCGTAAATACGACCTGCCAATGGATCAATTACGCGTCCTTTTTCGTAATTGTTGCTGTTTTTGACTTGTTGTAAGCCTTTTAAAATATCCATCCCTAAAATAGGTTGGTCGGTATAAGGCGCAGGGCATTTATTACAAAGTTCACGTGGGGTATAACCCGGACGCGGGGTTACTTTCACAATTTTACCCGTATAGGTTTGATTGGCTTCTTTACGAATTTCGATGACAGCTTTGGGTGAGCCTGTTTTATCATCAATTTGTTGCCAAGTTCCTGCTAAATCTTGTGCCATCGCCAAAGTGCTTAGACTGCCGAAGATGACGGCTATTCCTAAAGCCAATTTCTGAATCATTTTATTTCCCTTACTCGGTCTTTGCGGCTAGTCTAATCTGTGAATTAACGGACACAAAGTCCCGAGTATCCAGAAAAAATGACCGATGAGACACAATTACTCGCTTATTGTTGGCGAATCCACGTTTGTGTACGACCAATGGCTGAAATTCCGACGTAACCACGTAAAGTGAGACGTTTATTATTAGATGCTAAACGACCTTTCAGGCTATACATTTTGCCTGTAAGTGGATCTAAAATACGCCCATCGGCATAGTTGTTATTTTCCACATGCTTTAAGCCACTAATAATTTCCAAACCGACCAAAGGTTTGTTGGTATAAGGTGCAGGGCAATTCACACACATAGTTTTTGGGGTATAGCCCGGTCTTGGTGTGACTTTGATAATTTTACCAGTAAAGCTGCCATTTTCAGCTTGGGTAATTTCAATCAGGGCTTTGGGTGAACCTGTTTTGTCATCAATACTTTGCCAGATACCTGTTAGGTCTGCAGCAAATGCTGAACCACTGAAGATTAAGCTTGCAAATACACCCATCAATACATTTTTCTTCATATCAGTTCCTTTGATTGTCGAAAGTTATTACAGAGGTTAATTCAAGATATAAAGCGAGTTGTGGTAAGAGTCAAGAGATTTGAGGAAATTTTTAATCTTAAACTTGCAGGGAAAATGCTGGAAAAGATGTGAAAAATGCCACGAACGTGTGGCATTTTAAGTGAAAAGTGAATTAATTAAGTTGATGGAATAACTTATAAATTAATCACTTTTAATCCAAGTTTGGCTGCGACCTAAAGCCGATACACCGACATAACCGCGCATGGTCAAACGCTTACCATTATTGCTCAATTTGGCTTTGGTGCTGTAAATATTGCCGCTTAAAGGGTCAATAATTTTCCCGCCTGTGAAATTGGAATTACCTGTATATTTTAAGCCAGTGAGTACATCCATACCTAAAATCGGTTGGTTGGTATAAGGCGCAGGGCAGTTGACACAGGTTTCTCTTGGTGTGTAACCTGGGCGTGGCGTCACTTTAACGATTTTAGCGGTATAGCTACCATTGCTTTCCTGACGAATTTCTAAAATGGCTTTAGATGAACCCGTTTTATCGTCAATGTTTTTCCAAGTTCCTGTAATATCTTGAGCCAGCGCAAAACTACCTAAGGCTGAGCAGATTAAGGCAACGGTGAGTTTCATCTTGACCATGTTCAATGTTCGGCGGATTCAAGCGGCAAGTGCAACAGTATAAAAACCAGCCATAACTTCACTCGGTGTATACCAACCTAGGGTTTTTCTAGGACGATGGTTGAGTGCAAATTCTATCTGCTCTATTTGTTCGTT
>NZ_JAYFSK010000079.1:0-8612 GCF_041464035.1 Acinetobacter sp. AL9
CATCGTTCGATTGCTGGTTTTTTAGCAGGCGTATTTTCTTCACTATGTGCGTATCAACTTTGCCAAAAGAATAAGCCTAAAATTCATGTGATTAAATCTTTGGCTTATCCGTAACTGGGGTTATATAGTAAAACCACCACATGCGACGCAGAAGTATATTGAATCGCCTGCCCTAACATAAAAAATTCTGCGGCAAATAAAATACCCACCAATATGCCTGCAGGCAGATATTCAGTCGAAGCCCATTGTGTATTTCTTGCAAGCAATAACAAAGGCAACACCATCACAGCAGACAAGCCTGAACGCAGTGCCAATTGCATCAAGGGTGAAATATCTGCCGCAGCAACTTTTAGCACCACTTGTTGCAAACCCCAAAAAACACACAAAATTAGCATCATACTGCTGGCTTTTGCATCAAGTGCTTGGCGTGAACTCATGGCTGAACCTGATCTGAGATAAAAAATAGACTTTAAAGTAAGCAGCGGACTCAACCTAAATCTTTTGGATATTCAACATCATTGAGTACTTGAGGAGTTTTAGCATTATGCGCGACTTTGCATAAAAAAAGCGACCTAAATAGATCGCTAATTTTTAAGGATTAACTTAATCATCTGTTGCGAAAGCAATATCACTGAGTCCGGCTTCACTCGCACGTGACATCACTTGCGCCACAGTATCATAACGCGCATCTTTATCTGCTCTTAACACCACGGTTGGCTGTTGAGCTTGCTGACTAGCATCATTAAAGCGGGTTTGCAACTCATCTAAACTAATGATTTGATCATCCCACGCCACTTCACCATTGGCATTGATACTGACCTGAATTTGCTCAGGCGGTAAATCAACAATTTCTGCGCTGGTTTGCGGTAAGGTTAATGGTATAGATGGGTTGGCAACGGTCGCTGTCACCAAAAAGATGATCATCAATACCAACATAATGTCGATCAGGGGAATAAGGTTCATCTCATTCATGCCTGAATCGTTGTCTTCACCCAATTGAAAAGCCATTAAACCTGACCTCCCACTAAACTTTGTTGTGTTGCATTCACTTCAGTTCTTTGAACAGAAGAATCTTGTTGCAACATGGTGTCAATCAACAAACTATGTGCATGATCTTGCAAATTTGTAGATAAGGTACGGTTCACACGCGAACAAATGTTGTAAGCAATCACGGCAGGAATCGCCACCGCCAAACCGAAGCCCGTCATAATCAACGCTTCACCAACAGGCGTTGCCACTTGAGCCAATCCCGCCTGACCGCTTTTTCCAACCGCAACGAGTGCATGGAAAATACCCCAAACTGTACCAAACAAACCCACAAACGGTGCTAATGACGCAATTGTACCCAGTACCGATACGCCTTTTTCTGCCGATGCTTTTTCTACCGAAATTTGACGCAATAAGGCTTGCTCAGCAACCGCTTTACGCTGCTCAAAATTTAAGGGCACCAGTTTTGCTTTAAGCTGATTTAAAGCCTGTGACAGTTGAGCATAAGCTTGTTGCTTCAATTGGCGCGTGCCTATCAAACGTAATGCGAAGATGGTCCATGTCGCAATCGACATCGCCAATAACACGAAATACAGCGTTTTGCTGACTGCATCTGCGTGTTGCCAATAGACGGAAAAGTTCATACTCGAACTCCTGTTGAAGGTTAGCCGTTAGGGTTCAATGTCAATTCAAAAGGCTGCTCAGCACGAATTGGATAAGCCACGCCATTTTCTTTGTACGGTTTGAATTTTGCACTACGCACTGCGCGTAAAATCTTTTGATCTAAAGCAGGTACACCACTAGAACGCGTAATTTGAGCATCGGTGATCACGCCTTTTTCATTGGCTTCAATCCGAACCACCACGTTACGGGTTTCTCCCTGTAAATCACGATTGGTATAAGAAGGTTTTGGAGAACGACTCCATTGCACGCCTGAGCCGCCAATCGACACTGTTTTTGGAGCAGAAGGTGCGACAGGAGCAGGTGCTGGCGCAACAGGTGCAACTGTCGGTTTCGGTGCAGGCTGTACCACTTTAGTTTCAGTCACCGTTGCTACAGGTGCAGGTTGCACCACACGTTCGACTGGTTTTTCTACGGGCTTCGCCACGGGTTTAGGGGCTTCTGCTTTTTTAACTTGCTGTACTTTTTCTACTTTTTTCGGTGGCGGTGGCAACGGTTTTTCTACCACAGGCACTTCTTTTACAGGCTGAGGCTTGGGTTTTTCAGGCTGTGGTTCAGCCTTAGGTTGCGGTGGCAACGGTTTAGGCTGTTCTTGAATTTTTACAAAGCGTACTTTTAAAGGTTCTTTTTCTATGGGCTTTAAGGTCGGAGTTTGCATTTGCCCCAATGCCCACAACACACCGACATGACCTAATGCAACAACAGCTAAAGCCGTCACAACTTTCTTTTTCATGGCATTGGGCATTTGTAGCATAGCGTTGGGAGATTGGTTCATTAAAGTCAGCGACCTTCAAAAGCAATTGCCAAACCATCACAGTTCCGAACGATCAAACTGATCGGTTAGCACAATTAAAGTAACGCAATAATAAATGAGAAGTGTTTTCATTTGCAACTATTTTTTAATAACAAACGTGAATCATCCAATAAATTTGCTATTTTAAAAACAGTTTAAATAAATGTTATAACATTACAATTTTAGCATAAAAAAACATGCCATGTCGGCATGTTTTAATTCGATTTTTAGATAGCTTTTACCCTATTGAAATACAACAGTTTTGTTGCCATCTACAATAATACGGTCTTCCAAATGCCATTTAACTGCACGTGCCAGTACATTACGTTCCACATCCTGACCCAATTCACGCAGTTGATCTACCGTAAAGTCGTGGTTTACACGCTCTACATCTTGCTCAATGATCGGACCTTGATCTAGGTCTGCTGTTACATAGTGTGCAGTTGCACCAATCAGTTTTACGCCTTTTTCATAAGCTTGTTTATATGGATTTGCGCCCACGAAAGCAGGCAGGAATGAATGGTGAATATTGATCACTTTCATTTCCCACTTAGAGACAAACTCTTCATCCAAAATTTGCATATAACGCGCCAATACCAACAAATCATTGCCTTGCATCAATTCATCAATTTTAGCGTAAGCTTCACGTTTATTTTCTTTATTAACAGGCACTACTTCAAACGGAATACCAAAGTTTTCTACCGCTTCACGCAAGGTGTCATGGTTCGACACCACTTTGGTAATTTCACATGGTAAACCACCACGTGAATGACGCCATAATAGTTCGAGCAAAGCATGATCAACTTTAGACACCAAAATGCCGACTTTTTTCACATCGCTGACCAAAGCCAAACGCCATTGCATTTCATAACGCTCTGCCACGTTAGAAGCAAAGGTTTGCAATAAGCTTTCTTTACGGCTTTGCAAGTGATCCAGTTCAAACTCAACCCGCATGAAATAACGCCCGCCCTGAGCTTCTGTTGCGTATTGATCAAGCGCGGTAATGTTGGCTCCTTGATGATACAAAAAGCTCGATACAGCCTGCACAATACCTGGCTTATCTTCACAGGTAATCAGTAAACGTGCAGTATTCGCAGTCGTCATATTCATGTTGTTTTTAGTCACTACTTGGTTAAATTGAAAAACAAGCCGAGTATTCTAGCGCGTTTCTCAGACATTCTAAATAGCCATTCTCAGTCTCTTAGTCGGCTTGAGTATTTTTACTGGATGATAAACTCTCAAACAGTTCAGATGTGCCTAGTGTTTCTAGTAAACGCTCATAGGTTGCACGACTTTCACCCCGTAAATATGCCCCTTCAAGGAACAGCATTTGACGTAAAGCCTGCCAAATCCATTTTTCTTCCAAATGGTTTGAATCGGTAATGTGACCCGACATATATAAGAAGTTCGTCCAGTTGGTCAGCACAATCCAAATATTGATAATCAAGGCTTCAATTTCTGACTCAGTCATTTGCATCAGACCCGCATCCACAAAGGCCTGATAAATTTTTTGTCCCTGCTGCATGACCTGTCCTGCAAAACGTGGATACATTTTGCGGAAATCTTCATTGGTTTCGACCAAATGATAGACATCACGATGCAAAAAACGATAAGCCCACAGCTGACTACTGAGAACCTGAAAATAACGAATTTTGTCATTGGCATCTAAGCCACGATTTTCAGGCAAAGCCAGCATTTCTAAAGTTTCTTGCTGATATTGTTCCATCAGCTCTTTAATAATTTCGTTCTTATTGCGGAAGTGGTAATACAAGTTTCCTGGGCTCATGCCCAGTTCTGCCGCAATATGATTGGTTGTTACCGAACGCTCACCACGCTCGTTAAACAATTGCAAACTCAATTGCAAAATACGTTCTTTGGTTTTCAACGTTTTGGTTTGAGACATCCTAAAAACAACCATTCTTTAAAATTTGGGGGGCATGAAAACATAAAGTCACTTGACTGATTAGAGTAAATACTCTAAAAATTAACTTATATTGCTTTTATTGAATGGTAACATGCCATGAACAGTCAAACAAAAACAACTTCAATGACCCCACATTCACCCGATTTACAACGTCTGGATGATATTTTGGCATTGCAGAAATATGCCTATCAGCGTCATCCTGTCCCAAGTGCCAAAGAACGCATTGAACGCTTAGCCCGCTTAAAACGTGTGATTGTGAAATATCAGGATCAATTTGCCGAAGCCATTAACCGTGACTATGGCAACCGCGCCATTGCAGAAACCAAAATTGGTGAATTACTTACCTGCTTGGAACATATCAAATATTACAGCAAAAACCTGACCGACTGGATGAAGCCATCTAAACGTCAGGTTGGTATTATCCACCAACCTGCAAAAGCATGGGTACAGTATCAACCTTTAGGGGTAATTGGCATTATTGCACCTTGGAACTATCCGCTGCTGTTGTCTTTAGGCCCACTGATCTGTGCTTTGGCTGCAGGCAACCATGCCATGATCAAAATTTCCAGTGCTTCTGCGCATTTTGGTAAAGTACTGGAAAACGCCATGAGCGAAGCATTTCCACAGGAATTGGTGGCAGTAATTAATGGCGGCGGTATTATTTCCGATGCGTTCTGTCATTTGCCTTTTGACAAAATTATTTTCACAGGCTCTACCGAAGTCGGCAAAACTGTAATGGCTGCCGCGTCACAAAACCTTGTGCCTGTCATTTTAGAACTAGGTGGAAAATCCCCTGTTTTGGTGCATCCATCTAGCGATATGGTCGATGTAGCGCAGCGTATTGCGGTAGGTAAACTCTGGAATGCTGGACAAACCTGTGTTGCACCCGACTATATGTTCTTGCCTAAAGGCAAAACTGCCGAATTTATGGAGCATTTCGAGCAATTTGTGACCGAAATGTATCCGCATATTCGTGATAACCAAGACTACACTTCTATTATTAATGACAAACAATATCGTCGCTTACAGGGCTATTTAGAAGATGCACGTGAGCGAGGTGCAAATATTATTGAAATTAATCCGCAAAGTGAAAATGTGGCTGCAACCCGTAAAATGGCACCAACGGTACTGACCAATGTCAGTCCAGACATGCAAATTATGCAAAATGAGATCTTTGGTCCAGTCCTGCCAATCTTAGAATATGAACAAATTGATGATGTAATCGAGTTTATTAATAGCCGACCGCGTCCTCTTGCTTTATACTATTTCGACTTTGATCAGGCGCGTGCCGACTATGTCGCACAGCGAACCCATTCAGGGCATTTCGGACTCAATACTGTATTGACCCACGTTGCACAAGATGACTTACCATTTGGTGGTGTTGGTGCATCGGGCATGGGGAAATATCACGGTCCAGAAGGTTTTTTCAGCTTGTCACATGAACGGTCGGTAATGTCTAATCCGAAGCTTTACAGCTTGAAGTTCATTCTCCCCCCATTTGATAAGCCGATTCATCGATTGATTTCGAAGACGCTTCTTCGTTAACTGATCAAGGCATGAGCTATCAAACACGCTCATGCTGTTTTTGAAGAAAATCGCTTGTCTTTTAAGCGTATTTTTGATATAAAACGCCCCTTGAATGAATTCATCCGTTTATTTTTGACTGGCCATACAGATTTGCTGTTGGCTAAATCAATGGAGTTACACCATGTCTAAGGTTTGCCAAGTTACCGGCAAGCGTCCAGTCGTTGGTAACAACGTCTCACACGCCAACAACAAAACTAAGCGCCGGTTCGAGCCGAACCTGCACAACCACCGTTTCTGGTTAGAAAGCGAAAAACGTTTCGTACGTCTTCGTTTAACCACTAAAGGTATGCGTATTATCGACAAATTGGGCATTGAAAAGGTTGTTGCTGACCTTCGTGCTCAAGGTCAAAAGATCTAAGTAAGGAGTCAGGACAATGCGTGATAAGATTCGCTTAGTTTCTACAGCTGGTACAGGTTATTTCTATACCACTACTAAAAACAAACGTACTATGCCGGAAAAAATGGAAATCAAAAAATTTGATCCAAAAATCCGTCAACACGTAGTTTTCAAAGAAGCTAAAATCAAATAATTTTAGCTTCTTTAAAAAACGACCTTATTCAGGTCGTTTTTTTTTGCACTTTTTTTGCCTAACTTGTTAAAATTTCCTCGTTTTCTTTTTTGGCACTATTTGTGCTTGTCTTATTTCAGTCTTTTGACCGCACCTTCACCATGGCTTAGGAGTTTCTCGTGCCTCATGATGTAGAACTCATCATCTTACTTGCCGTTGGTTTTAGCTTGGCACTGGTATTTGGCTATATCGCTGCGCGCTTACGCCTTCCACCGCTTATGGGCTATCTGATTGCAGGTGTCATCATTAGTCCCAACACACCGGGCATTGTGGCAGATATTCATCTTGCCAACCAATTGGCAGAACTTGGGGTCATGTTCCTCATGTTCGGTGTTGGCATGCATTTCTCGCTAAATGATTTAATGCAGGTACGACGCATTGCTTTGCCTGGTGCAGTATTGCAGATCGCCGTGGCGACCCTGCTCGGTGTAGGCGTGTCGATGATGTGGGGTTGGAGTTTTGGTTCTGCCTTAATTTTTGGCTTGAGTCTGTCTTGTGCCAGTACCGTTGTGCTCTTAAAAGCATTGGGTGATCGTGGCCTGCTCGACTCCGTGAACGGTAAAATTGCCGTAGGCTGGTTGTTAGTTGAAGACTTAGTGATGGTCTTAGCATTGGTGCTTTTACCTGCCACAGCTGTATTACTGGGTGGACAAGCTATCGACAATGCCAGTGATGAAAATATTTGGCTAACACTCGGACTGACTTTATTAAAAGTTTCAGGCTTTATTGCCTTTATGCTGATTGTTGGCAAACGCCTTGTGCCCTTCATTATGCAAATTGTGGCTCGCTTAGGCTCGCGGGAACTGTTTACCCTGACTGTGGTCGCTGCTGCGGTATCAATTGCCTTTGGTGCTTATAAAATCTTTGGCGTGTCGATGGCACTTGGGGCGTTCTTTGCGGGGATGGTGGTCAAAGAATCTGATTTCAGTCATCGCGCCGAAGAAGAAACTTTACCCTTACGTGAAATTTTCTCCATTCTATTTTTCGTTGCTGTGGGCATGCTGTTTGACCCGCGTATTCTGATAGAAGAACCACTGCACGTTTTAGCGGTCGTCGGCATTATCATGGTGGGTAAAACCATTGCAGCCATGGCATTGGTCTTGTTCTTCCGCTATCCACTCAATACAGCCTTGACCGTAGGCGCGAGCTTGGCACAAATTGGTGAGTTTTCCTTTATTTTGGCAACGCTAGGTGTATCTTTACAACTGCTGTCACTAGAAGGACAAAACCTGATTTTAGCAGGCGCACTCATTTCAATTACCCTCAATTCCTTTGTTTTTTCTGCGATTGAGCCTGTGCAAAACTGGATTCGGGAACGCTCTTATTTGGCGCGTTTGCTTGAACGCAGCAATGACCCTTTAGCCATGCTGCCCGATGAAGTTTCTCAAGATTATTTACGTGATCAGGTGGTGATTGTTGGACATGGTGAAGTCGGACGCCGCATTACTCAAAATTTAATGGCTGAAAATATTAAGGTCGTGATTGCGGAAGAAAACCGTGAAATTGTCGAAGACTTACGCGAAAAAGGCATTGCTGCAGTCAGCGGCATTGCCACAGAAACGGGTGTACTGATTCAGGCACATATTCAACATGCACGACTACTCGTTCTCTCGCCTATGGACATTTTGGATATTCATAAAATTGTGGATATTGCCAAAACCCTAAACCCTGAAATTCAGGTTTTGGTGTGTGCAGAAAGCAAAGCCGAAGCGGAAGTAATTCGTAAAGACAACATTGGTGAAGTGTATTTTGCCAAAGAAGAAATGGCGAAAAATATGAGCAATTATATTTTAAATCAAATTGAAATTGCCCATCATCAGCCACCAACGCATTGAGCATCATTCATCTAAAACCCATAGCCAAAATCACAAAAAGCGCACCGTTTAAGCTGCGCTTTTTTTGTTGACGTATAGATTGGCTTTCATTGTGTTGATGAAAAACTATCTAACCCCAGTTACGGATAAGCCAAAGATTTAATCACATGAATTTTAGGCTTATTCTTTTGGCAAAGTTGATACGCACATAGTGAAGAAAATACGCCTGCTAAAAAACCAGCAATCGAACGATGTTT
>NZ_JAYFSK010000080.1:0-8546 GCF_041464035.1 Acinetobacter sp. AL9
ATGTTAAGTGAAGTACTCAGTTGGGGTGCAAAGATTCAATTTATTACAGGTGATAGTTGGTATTCATCGACTGGAAATCTAAAAACCATAAGAAAATATGGTATTCGATTTATGTTTGGTATCGACTGTAACCGTAAGGTTTCCCCAGAAAAAGGACAATGGTTTCAACTGCGTTTATTGCCAAATTTCCATCAAGGTCAAGTGGTCTGGCTCAAAGATTTTGGCTTTGTACAATTATTTAAGACTCAGTTAAAAGAACAGCAGAGGTTTTATATTGTGCATCAAGATGAAGATGATTTATTGTCCTTTGAGGGTTTTCATGAATTACATTCAAGTCATTGGAAAATAGAGCAATATCACCGGGTGATTAAACAGGTTTGTCATATTGAAAAGTTTCAAGTAAGACGATCTAAACTGATTTTGAATCATATTTTTTCAGCCTTGATGGCCTACGTCGAGATACAAAAGAACCAGTTTGAGCGGATCTTTGAAAATGTATATCGTTGGCAGAAGAAATTATTTAGACCAGTTATCAAAAACTTCATTGATGACTTTATTCTCGATAAAAATCATCTGCTACCACAGAGAATCTATAAATAATAGTGCGTAAGTCCTAACTGCTTAACAAATTTAGAATATTGTAAAATTTAACAATTTCAAGTGCGCAATTCAGTCAAAACTTCGTATGCTGTCATAAGGGCATTATGAGGAAAATAAAATGACCAATTTAAGCAATATTGTTGAAATTTTAGCAAAGCAGGCATTGGGCGCGAATCAGCAATCTAATCAATCTCAAGGTGGATTGGGTGGTATTTTAGGTTCGGTTTTGGGGCAACTTGGTGGTAATAACCAACAATCTGCGCAAGGCGGCTTGGGTGGCATTCTTGGTTCGGTACTAGGTCAGTTAGGTGGGCAACAACAGCGTTCTGCTACAGGTGCTTCAGGTACACAAAGTTTATTGATTGCAGTTTTGCCTTTGGTGTTGGCATGGATTCAAAAACAGGGTGGCTTGCAAGGTGCTTTGGATAAACTCAAAGGACAAGGCTTAACCAGTCAGGTGGATGATTGGGTGTCTACAGGCCCAGGTGAAAATGCGCATGTAGGTACTGAACAAGTACAAAGTTTATTTGATGATGCCGATGTAGAGCAGGTCGCACAGCAAACTCAGGCGCCAAAGCAAGATATTTATAATGCGATTTCTGCAGTATTGCCGCAAATTATTGATTCATTGACACCACAAGGTGAGCAAACCAGTAAACAAGAAGCCAACGACGATATTCAACAAGTCATGAATTTAGTGTCTGGTTTTTTAAAGCGTTAATACTGAAAAATCCAGCTTAGTAAAAGAGATTTGGATAAACAAAGCCAGCAAATTTGCTGGCTTTTTTACCTGTTTCTAAATATAGCTAAAACAGTAGAGCATAAAAAACACGCCGAAGCGTGTTTTTATATTTTAAGTTTTGGTTCAGACTTAGAAGTCGTAACGGAAACCTAAAGAAAGAGCAGTAGCATCTTCACCATTTACACCAGAGATAGTATTACCAAAGCTACGACCTTCTTTCCATGGTGTTTTGTTGGTTTTTTCATCATTTAGCATGGTTGCAAGGTTAGCATATACTCGTACTGCCTTATCTAAACGGTGCTCTACACCAACAGCTAACAAAGTTGAGTTTTTCTCGTCAGCATCTACGTCACGGTGGAAGACTTGACCACGTACATAAGTTTTAGGCGCAACTTTATAGTCAGCTGCCACACCGAACACTTGCGCATCTGGATTTGTTTTATCATCATCATGCGTTAAGTATTGATATAATGCACCCAAGTTAAATTCAGGTGTAATTTTATATGCTGCCGCTACACGGAAACCATCACGTTCAGCTTTTTTAGCAGCGCCTTCTTCATAGTGCTCATAAGCAGCAGCAAAATCAACTTTACCTTCTTTATAAGTTAAAGCTAGATCATAAGCTTTATCATCATAATCAGTTTTAGTTTTACTTGAGGCATCATAGCTCGGGTTTACGTTTTCGTGCATTGAAACTGCAGCAAGTACGTTAAAACCACCACCAAATTTAGGAGTTTTATACTCAATTGTATTGGCATTACGCTCATCAAAGTTCATATCAGCACGGGTTACGTTACGGATATCACCAACCATATCGCCAAAGAAGTTGACTGGACCGCGAGCAACTTTGAATGGGCTGTCAAAACGACCTACACGCGCTTGACCAAAATCACCTTTTAAACCTACAAAGGTATCACGAGTAGCAAATTTAACACCTTTGTCGTCTTTTTCGCCGCTAGCAAAGTTAATTTCTTGTTCAATTTGACCAAAAACAGTCATGCCATTTTCTAATTTTTGTTCAGCTTTGAAGCCTAAACGTGATGAGTTAGAAGAAAGACCAACTTCGTTGTAGTCTTTACCATCATCAAGATAGTCTAAAGATACGTGTGCACGACCATAAACTTTAACATCAGCAGCCATCGCTAATGCTGGTGTTAAAAAGGTTGCCCCAACTGCTAATGCGCAAAGCGTTTTTTTCATGTGTAGCTCCAATACAGACTATTGTTTTTTAGTCCTAAACATTGTTCAGAAGTAGGGTTGATCTACCGCTGTTCTCTATTGGTGCTAAGTATTCCTTACAAATGCGACAGTAATATTAAGGAAATATTTCAAAATTATTAAAAAGTACAAATTAGATCAAAAACTTACTTTTATTCGCATTTTTTAGTGACTGAGTTTTTAAATTTAGAAAAAATATATGAAATGAATAACTTAATTGCAAGCAGACTGAAATGCTATTGTCATAAACTGCTTGAAAAAATGCAGGGTTAAAGTATGAGATGAAAAAAATGGAGCAGGTGCTCCATTCATTTTTGCTGCTTATTTTGGAAATATTTTAGAGCGCTGCTTTAATTTTTTCCGCTTGGGCTTTAATTTTGTCTTGGTCGCCCATTTGTGCAGCATGTTTCCCAAGCTGATGTACCGACGTCGGAATTAAGTGAAAATGCACGTGGGGGACAGTTTGACCTGCGCTTGTACCTGACAATTGCATTAACACGATACCATCTACACCCAAAGCTTGCTGCATTGCTTTTGCAATTTTTTGCACAATTTGAATGGTATATGCTGCTGCATCTGCAGGTAAGTCCAGTAAAGTCACCGCAGGCGTTTTAGGAATCACAAGAGTGTGACCATCGGCTTGCGGCATGATGTCCATAAACGCAAGAACTTGGTCATCTTCATACACTTTAATTGCAGGAAGTTCGCCACGTAGAATTCTTGCAAAAATATTTTGATCATCGTAAGCCATTATGATTCCTTAAATTCAGCTTTGATATTTCAGAACGGTTATTTACAGTTCAGTTCTTTTTGACGTTCTTTGATTGCGTCAAGACGTTGTTGTTCTTTTTCAGAAAACTTAGGTTTGGTTGTATAGCAGTTGTCATTACCAAAACGTGCTTTAGCTTCTGGGTCTTTGAAGCAGAACCCTTTAGATGCATAAATAACATCGTGGTCATTTTTAAGTTTTTGACATTCTTGTTCGGATGCAAAAGCAGTTGAACTTGCCCCAATTAAAGTTGCAAGGCTTGCAAATACGGCAATGCTAAACTTGTTCATAAGAGTTTCCTCTATTTAATGATGGTGTGACTAGCCACTTAATACACATTATTGGGTTTATGGCTGCATATTCAATGGCGAGTTCTTACTCTAGGGTAATATTACTCCATAATTCATACATTTTCACAGCAGTGGAAAAATCACTGTCTTTTTCTGCGGTTAAATTCGCTGCCTGAATCAGGCTTTGGGTTAAAGCCAATACAGGTGCAGGCAAAGCTGCTTCACGGACTAAATCCAATGCGATTCCTGTGTCTTTGGCCAGTAAAGGCAGAGCAAAAGTCTTTGGAAAAGCACGGTTCAGTACTCGCTGCGGCAAAATCATTTCCGTTACTGCGCTTTTACCGCTCGAAGCATTAATGCATTGCAAGGCCTGATTTAAGTTTACGCCATGCGCTTTTAAGGTGGTAAAGCCTTCAGCTGCAGCACACAAACTTACTGCCATTAACATATTGTTCACCGCTTTTACGGCAAAGCCAGCACCAGGTTCACCCACATGCTGAATCACTTTACCAAAAGCCTGAATTGCAGGTAGGGCTTTTTCAAAAGCAGCAGCTTTACCGCCAATCATGACTGTTAATGTGGCATTTTCTGCACCAATGGTTTGTCCGCTTACAGGTGCATCTAAAAAGTCGATCTGTTGTGCTTCAAGTTGTTGTACCAATTTTTTAGCACTTTCGGGTACGCCACTGGTGCAATCGACCCAGACTGAACCTGCTTTCAGCGGAACTTGTGCAATCAGGTTTTCAACTTCGGTACTGGTAGGCAAGCAAGAAAAAATAATATCTGCCTGAACCGCTTGAGCCAATTCAACCGCTTGTGTGCCGTATTCAGCAGCATGTTGCTCGGCTTTGGCAAAGTTACGATTCCAGACATAGACCGTATCAAAATGTTTAGGTAAATGGGCTGACATGCGGTAGCCCATTGCGCCTAAGCCAATAAATGCAACAGATTGAATCATGTTTTTGCTCTCTTTATGCAATTTTGCTAGATCGTTGTTCTAACCAAGTGGTCAGTTTAGGCCAGAATTCATTGGCACTTTTTTGACTGGACATTAAACCCAAATGTCCACCTGGAATAAGAGTAAACGTGACATCGGTACTACTTGTCAATTCACATAAAGGTTGAGCAGCTTCAGCAGTGACAATTTGATCGCTATCACCCGCACCGACCAAAAGTGAACAATGAATATTTTTAAGGTCTATCTGATGTTGTTTGAGTTGAATATGACCTTGTTTGAGTGGGTTTTGCAGCCATACATTCAATACCATGTCCTGATTAATCCCACCCGGATAATCAATCATATTATTTAAAAAATTGGCTAAAGTTGCGTTTTCATGCAAGGTTTGTAAGTCGTGCAGATTCGACAGCATCTGTTTATTGCTTTCCAGCCATGCTCTAGGGTCTAAAATCTTAAAACCAATCGCATTGATTAAACCCGGTGTATGAATTAAATGCTTTGGAATTTTTCCTGAATAAAAGGCATGTTGCAATTTGGGATATTTAGAAATCAGTTGATTGGTCAGTTGAAAGAGTTTACCAACCCGCCCCGAAGCATAGCTATCTACAGGGCTACCCAAAACCATCAAGTTTTTAATATGAGTTGTTTGTTGGTCGGCGGTATAAAGCATGGCAAAAATACCCGCCATACTCCAACCATGTAGTGAAATTTGTTCGACTTTGGCGTGTTGTAAAATGAGTTGAATACAATTAGGGATTGCATCCTGAATAAAAGCCATAAAATTTAAATGACAATGTTGATAGGTCAATTGTCCCCAATCAACCAAATACACATCAAAACCGCTATGCTGAAAATGTTTCACTAAAGAGCGATAAGGATATAAGTCATAAATCGACATGGTAATTGCTAAAGGCGCAACAAAAACCAGCGGCTCTTTATATTGCTTATCTGGCGAAGCGTAATAGCGAATCTGCGCATACTTATAACGTGCCACGATGTCGTATGGCGTGGTCTGAGATAAGATCAAATCACGGCTTTTAAATAAACGAGTGCTGAGGTTTTTAAGCTTTTTTCGGTGCGGATTAAATTTTCTTTGTAGCTGATTCATGAGGTGTTCCATCACACGTGGCGCCGATTTGAATGAAGTCTAAGTGATATTTATACATTTTACCTTGACCTTAAATGCGCTTGGCGCTCAAAATGTTGGCAATTATTTAACAAACAGGTCTTAGGACTAAGTTTAGGGCTGAGCAGTAAAGATGAGTCAACACGACGACATTGAATATCAATTAGATACTTTGGCAATTCGTACCGGACACAACCGTACAATTGAAGGCGAACACAGTGAGCCAATTTTCCTGACTTCATCATTTGTTTGTGAAAATGCTGCCGATGCAGCTGCAAAATTCTCAGGTGAAATTGAAGGCAATACCTATTCACGTTATACCAATCCAACTGTACAGGCTTTTGAAAAACGCTTGGCAGTATTAGATGGTGCAGAACGTGCGGTTGCGACAAGTTCGGGTATGGCGGCCGTTCATGCGATCACTTTGGCTTATCTTAAAGCGGGTGATCATGTAGTCTGTTCACGTGCTGTATTTGGCTCGATCATTTCACTATTTGAAAAATACGTGATGAAGTTTGGTGTCGATGTCACTTTTGTTGATTTAGAAGATTTAGACAGCTGGAAACAAGCCATTCGTCCAAACACACGTCTTTTATTTATTGAAACGCCATCGAATCCATTGGCACAAGTAGGCGATTTACAAGCCATTGCCGATATTGCACATGCAAATAATGCTTTATTTGCAGTTGATAACACCTTCTGTACCCCAGTTTTACAACAACCAATTAAATTTGGTGCTGACCTAATTATCTACTCATCGACCAAATATATTGATGGGCAGGGACGTGCTTTAGGCGGCGCTGTGGTAGGTAAAGACAAACTGGTTGAAGAAATCAACGGTGTGATTCGTACTTTGGGTAACTCATTAAGTCCATTTAACGCATGGATCTTCTTAAAAGGTTTAGAAACTTTAAGCCTGCGGATGAAAGCACATTGTGCCAGCGCACAAAAACTTGCCGAGTGGCTAGATGCACATCCAAAAGTTGAAAAAGTGTATTATGCAGGCTTGCCGCATCACGCGGGGCATGAGTTGGCGAAAAAGCAACAGTCTGGCTTTGGTGGTGTTGTATCTTTTGTGGTAAAAGGCGAGCGTGAAGGCGCGTGGACTGTGATTGACAACACACGCTTCCTATCTATCACCAGTAACTTAGGGGATGTAAAATCAACCATTACTCATCCTGCAACAACATCGCATGGTAGAATGACCCCAGAAGCCAAACAAGCAGCAGGCATCAGCGAAGGTTTAATTCGTGTTTCTGTTGGCTTGGAAGATATTGATGATATTATTCGCGACATCGAGCGCGGTTTAGACCTCATTTAAAACTAGGGTCTGTTGACATTTCATAAATGGCTTGCGCTGTAGACTAAAACTGAGCAGATCAGGCATGAAACGCAGGGAATAGTGGGTCTATTGCCAAGTTTCATAACGCAATCTGAGAAAGTTTTAGCCACATTAGCGAGAACAAAGCATTGCTTTGTTTGCTGCGCAAGGGGACAAGCATATTTTTTGCTGCTATTGCGTTATGAGTCAGTCATTTAGAATGACTAAACTTCCTGCCTCATGCCTTATATCAGCTAAAAAATATGCGTTGTCGCAAACATAGACGAATTGTCAACAGACCCTCAATAGATCATTTGTTCGGAGATTTTTATGAACATTAATATGTTGATGCAGCAAGCACAGCGCATGCAAAAAGAAGTGGAAAACAACATTAAAAAAGCCAAAGAAGAACTTGCGCAAACTGAAGTGCATGCAGAAGCGGGCGGTGGTTTAGTGAAAGTGACGATGACTTGCCGTAATGTGGTCAAACGCATTGAAATCAACCCTGAATTATTGCAAGACGATGCAGACATGATTGAAGATTTGATTGCCGCTGCAATGAATGATGCTGCCCGTCAAGCCGAAGCAATTTCTGAAGAAAAAATGAAGTCTGCAAACTCAGGCATGGGCTTGCCACCGGGCTTGGCTGGTTTATTCTAAGGAACGGCGTATGTTTAGTGATCGTTTTGATCAACTGGTACAAGCGCTACGCATTTTGCCAAGTGTTGGGCCAAAATCGGCTCAACGCATGGCATTGCACCTGATTATGAAAAATAGAGAAGGTGCAGTCGGTTTGGCTCATGCTTTGAACGAAGCTACTAGCTATATTCATGAATGTTCAATTTGTCACTCATTAACGGAAGATGAAGTCTGCAATATTTGCGCCTCACATGATCGTGATGCACACTTACTTTGCGTGGTGGAATCTCCGGCCGATGTCATGGCGATTGAGCAAAGCGGCAGTTTTCGTGGCAAATACCATGTTTTAGGTGGGCATTTATCGCCATTAGATGGCATTGGGCCTGACGAAATTGGTATTCCATATCTGGTTCAGCGTTTAAGTGATGGCAACATTACCGAAGTCATTTTGGCGACCAATGCAACCGTAGAAGGTCAGGCGACAGCGCACTATTTGGCAGAAGCGACCAAACATTTGCCTGTGCAGATGACCCGTATTGCGCAAGGTGTGCCGCAAGGTGGCGAACTTGAATATGTCGATAGCCATACTTTAAGTCAGGCGGTGCATAATCGGATGCGAATGAAATAAGCATTTAGGTGCTTATTTCATGTGGATGTTTATTTCGCATGTGTGGCTATTTTATATGAATAATCAATTGATAAATCATCCATGAAAAGGACTACTTGCCTTTAAAGCCAATAAAAAATCAAATTAAGTAGGACTTACGCATTGACGGATTCAAAAAAGTATTAAAATACTTTATAAAGTATCTGTGATCAGACGAATTAAACATGCTTCTACAGCAACTTGTACATTACCCATTTATATGGGCTTTCTCATGAC
>NZ_JAYFSK010000081.1:0-8177 GCF_041464035.1 Acinetobacter sp. AL9
TGAATCATGATACGCCACGGTGGTTGTGTTTTGTGTTAGCGCATTAATAAATACAACCACCTTTTTTATTTTTCAAGCGATAATTATAATATATTTCAACAGTTTAAGCCTTAAGTTGGCGCGTATGGGGGATTACCCGTGGATGAATGGGTTAGAAATTGAAATTGATAACCCATTGGTTCCTATGGAATTGATGCCAGTAAAACCATTAGATTATTATAATTATGACTTTTTAGATCCGAATTGGAAGCCAAAAAGCTTTTGGGGCAGACTATTAGGACGGAAGTGAATTCATAGTAACTATCCAAATGAGAGAAGAATCAGTGTCCTGTATGATAAGAATATGCAATTTATCTAAGAATTATATTGCTGAACAAGCTTTTAAGAATAGGTTTGGGCAATAAAGCCTTAAAATTCTATTACTGAATAAACCCTAAGTGGCCGACTTGGAACAGGAATAAGTGGTAGGGAACGAATAGGAATAGGTGGTAGGTTTATGCAGGAATATGCAATCCGGTTATTGCAGAAGCTCAATCAAGATGGTGTCTCAGGTATGGCACATGCCAGTCGTGGTCAACCTGGCCATCGTCGCCATGATGACTTGTTAAAATCAAAGTGCCTTTCCATTATTGCTGAACATTTGCTGGGCTTTGGACCCACCTTGGCGCATGAGAAGCTCAACAGCATGTTTGACCTGAATATCCCTGTAGAAACGCTTCGGCGCTGGATGACTGCAAATGGTCTCTGGATTCCGCGATCCAAGCGCCAGAAACGTCCATATCAACCTCGATATAACCGCGATTGCTTTGGTGAGCTAATCCAGATTGATGGCTCATATCACGATTGGTTTGAAGGACGTGACGCTAAATGCTGCTTGCTGGTTTATATCGATGATGCCACTGGAAAGCTGTTACATCTGCGCTTTTGTGAGGCTGAAACGACCTTTGACTACATGCTTTCAACCCGAGCCTACATTGAACAATACGGCAAACCTCTGGCCTTTTATAGCGACAAACATTCGGTATTCAGAGTTAATCAGAAATCCAGGCAAGACAGCCAAATTACGCAATTTGACCGGATTCTGAATGAGTTAAACATCGATATTATCTTTGCCAACTCCCCTCAGGCCAAAGGACGTGTGGAACGGGCCAACAGAACTCTGCAGGACCGTCTGATCAAGGAGATGCGTCTGGAAGGTATCGGTTTGATTGCAGAGGCCAATACATGGTTACCCTGCTTTATTGAGCAGTTCAATCAGAAGTTCGCCAAATGTGCGCGAAACTTAAAGAACCTGCATCGGCCATTAACCGAATCTGATCTTGAACTGGATGATATTTTTACCTGGCAGGAATCGCGTAAGGTCGCCAAGAATCTAACCATCACGTATGACAAGTGTATTTATCTGCTTGAACCGACAGAGCTGAATCATAAGCTTGTTGGGCAATACATTTCATTTCTGGAGTACCTGGATGGTACTGTGGCAATCATGCATGAAGGACGGAAGATCAACTATAGCGTCTTCAATAAACTGGCTGGACTACAGCAAAATGAGATTGTTGAGAATAAACGTTCCCGGGCCAAGAAAAGTATGCCGAGTCGTAAAGCTCAGAAAGCTGTTATTGAACAAAGAAATTTAAATCCTGTGCTTGACTCTTGCAGTTAAAAACAGGACATTTCTACTTGGGAATAACACTAGCTCTGCATAGGGCTAGATATAGCGATTAGATCCAATTCTCTAGCTTTAGACCATCAATCCGTTCAAATTCTTTTGTATTGTTCGTTACTAATACAACATCCAATGCCAAAGCATGAGCAGCGATCAGCATATCTAAGCTGCCAATCGGTTTACCTGTGGATTGAAGATCTTGGCGTAATTTGGCGTAATGCCAAATTGCTTGTTCATCGTAAGGAAGAATCTCTAAAGGTGACAAAAACTTGTTTAACGCCTGTTTATTGCGTTCAGATCCAGACTTCTCTACACCGAAAGCCAGCTCAGATGCCGTGATACTCGAAATCGCAAGCTGGCCGAGTTGATATTGCTTAAAGCGCTCGAAAACGTGTTGAGGCTTATTGTTGATGACATAGATACAAATATTTGTGTCTAAGAGGTAAATCATCTGAACTCCTCACGGAACTGTTCGCCTTGATCAGCTCGCTCCAATTGGAATCCACCCTCAAACTCATTGATGGCTTCTAACATGACATCCCAAGGATTGTCGATGGGCATGAGTAATACACCACGCCCGAAGCTTTTGATGGCCACTTCCGTGCCATTAAAGCGAAAGGCTTTAGGCAAGCGAACAGCCTGACTGCGACCAGTTTGAAATACTTTCGCAATTTCCATAATTACCTCCCGAAACCAAGATATATATCATTGATATTTACCATAACATTAAATCTTGTAAAGTCAAAGTGAAATTAAAATCATAAGGCAATAAAAAAGCCCGACATCCTGTCGGGCTTTTTCGTATTGGGTGTTTAGGTATAACTCCTGTCGTACCTCACGTCCTGGTGTCGCACTTATCATTATTGTTTTATGTGTTGGAACATCCTGTTCTTTATATCCCCATCATATGAAAAATCCTCATACTGACATAGACGCAATGGTCCCTAATTCATGTCAGCTTTGGCTTACAAGATTGCTCAAAACTTACCCCAAGGTTTATCCGCAGAAATTGCGGATAATTTCCGAAGTGCAGGCATTGAGTTATCAGGGAAAAAGCGAAATATGAAGGGTTTTTGATCAATTTTATTGGCAAAACATATCAAAACCGCTCATAAAAAAGCCGACTTGTTTCAAAATCGGCTTTTTGTGCATTTTTTGGCTAGAGCGAAATTTTTAAATCTTTGATATTTATATTAATATACAATTGTATTGTGTATAACCACCATTTGATTGGCTTCAAGATCATTTTCCAACTGTGAAACCTCGTGGATTTAGCCTAAGCGAAATTATTGAGAGGAAAGAAGATTTCATTGAGTCACTTGCATCATATGGTTTATTTGTTGTTGGTTCTTCAGGTGTTCAAGCTGAATGGCCTAAATTATTACTAACACAAGGATATGATGGTTTCTTTTATTTAGATCTCAGTCTTCCAGATCAACTCGAGGCAAAGCATTGGCTAGTTAAATTTATCTGTCGTAAATATTTACGCACAGTATTTCGGGACACCCTCAGTTCACGACTAATGGCTTTAATAGATTTACCCTGTTGATGAAGAATTTGGATTGTCACTGCTTGCTCCAAAGTTAACATGTTGAGCAGTCCAAAATGACCGCTATATTAACCAAGGGGGTCATTTTTACACTGCCGATAACAATAAGATTAACCAGTTAGGTCAGGTGGCCTAACTTAAATAAAAAGTCTCCGACAAACTCGGTACGGTTTAGTACGATTTTCACTTACTAGTACTTAAATAATCACCCCACCACTGCATCATTTCAGTCCGTTGAGCTAAATAGTCAGCGTGATTATAGCTGGCACGGGTACGGTTCTTATCAATATGCGAAAGTTGTGCCTCAATCCAATTATCTTGGAACAAACCTGAGTCATTCAAAATGGTACTAAAAGTAGAACGTAATCCATGAGAAGATAGTTGATGTTTGCCATACCCCATCTTACGTATGGCCATATTTAGAGTATTAAAATGAATCGGTTGATTGTGTTTGCGAGGGCTAGCAAAAAGGTATTTTTCACCGTATGACCACTGCATGACGTCTTTCAAAATCTCTAAAGCCTGATTTGAAAGTGGAACTAAAAAATCTGGAATCTCATGGCCTAATATGACTTTTCGTCGAAACTGTTTAATATGCAAGGCAGGTATTTTCCAGATTTTTTCATTTAAATCAAAATGATGAGGCTCAGACAATAACAATTCAGCCCCTCGCACTCCAGTATATAATTTAAACATCAGTGCTTTTTTAATAATCGGATGGACATTCAATTTTTGTAATTTATACTTAAAATCAGATATATCCTCCGCTTTCAAATACGGATAATTTTTCTTGATTTTACTGTTAATGGTGATTTTATTTAAACCATGCGCGATGTTGAATTCACAATAACCCATCGCTACAGCGTAGTCATAAATTTGGTTCAAATAACTACAAGCTTTCTTGACAGGTTCTTTTACTTGGCGTCCCTCTATTTTTTTGATTACTGAAACCAGGTCATAACGCTTGATGTTTTGAAAAGGTAAATCCTGAAGGTCTGGATAAAGATCTTGCTGTAAGCATCTTTCTGCTAACTGTAGTACACCACAGCGGGGTAGATCGTTGAAGGCATTTTTCAGTTTGAACTGTAACCACTCCTCCCCAACCTTACCAAAGGTGATGAGATTAGAGGCAGTATCATGTTCAAAACAGAAATCATTGTCTTTAAAGTCATCTCTGACTTGTCGTGCCTTTTTCAGCGATAAATCAGGATAAAGACCTAACTGAATGCGTCGACGTTTTTTAGTTTGTGGATCTGTATAGCGATAGCACCAAGATTTTCTTCCGCTCGGCTCAATCTTCAGGCTAAGCCCATCTTCATCGGATAAAAAACAGGTTTTATCCTTGCAATGAGCTTGGCGAACTTTGATTTCAGTAAGACTCATGGAATTTAAATGAAACCTAATAAGGGGTTGATTGGATCAATTATATCAAAATAGAACGCTTTATATATGATGCGTATATTACGCATCATATAAATATTTATATATATGTTTTTTATAAATATTATTATGGTATTCTACATTGCAGTAACCAAAAAAGTAACCACTGTTAAAATTTGTATTAAGCAACAAAAATCAGTGATAGTTAAACACTATTCTGCAATGGGTTTGTTTTACAGACCTAGTAACCGAACCTTAATTATTTGAGGCAATATTTCGGTTCTGTCGCATTAAGTCGATCTGCAGCTACTATTGAATTTTGTAGGAGCTGAATATGTCACCAAGGGGCTCAGTTTTTAAATGCCGTTAGGGGGTTATTTTTACACTGCCGCTAACAGAGCTCCGCCTGAGCGAAAAAAGCGGCTGCTTTACGTAGAATTTCATTCGCACGTTGCAGTTCTTTATTTTCGCGTTCCAGTTGTTTGATACGTTCTTGGTCTGAAAGCTGCTGTACTTTAACTGGATTTTGTTTATCTAAATATTTTTGATACCAAACACGTAGTGTTTCGAGAGTACAACCCTTGCGCAGTATACTGCTCAGGGAGCAATAGCTGTGATCGCAGCCCAATTCGATGGATACTCTTCCTTAATTGTGTAAATATGCAAGCCACTCTCACTTATTGCTGTTACCACTCTAATTTATTTATGTAAATTATTTGTGGTAAGTTATTGATTATCTGTTCATTCAGTCTAGTTAATTGGTGTAACTGACAGCCATTTTCTTTTTTAAATTTATAACTCTAAGTTGGCGAAGATCTGTTGAACTGAATCTTGAAAATGTGAATAAGCTTGCTGCCATGTTATTTGTTCATCCCCGAACACCATTGGCGCGACAAATTGATTAAATCTGTCTTGATATAGTGGATTACGACTTAATTCAGTTAAACCAAATAACAATTCAGCAATCGGATCTTCCACCATAAGAACATGTTGACGACCATAACGCTCAATATCTGCTTTTATGACTTTGGTGGCTAACTGTCCTAAATAAACAAAATCTTGGGGTTTACCATAGGTAATTTTGAAGTAGTCGTACACATGTCGAACTAATGATTCATCATCAGCTCTTTCGGCATTTCTAGCAAAAGCAGCTGTACGCCTTAAAATTGCTATCAGCTTTTCGATACTGGTACTCACAATTGTGACGGAAGGAAAAATATCCACTGGTTTCCCTTCTTTAGCCAGGTCATACACAAATGAAGTAATTTTTCTGGATTCAAAAGGCTCAAGCAAATCCGCTTCCACCAATTCCAGTTTAATGAATGGCCGTAAACAGGGTGCTTGATTGAAATGTTGAGGATACCGGATCAATAACTCGACATAACGATATTCATCCCGAACAATCGGCTCCTCTTCGATTTGAAACATATCAGATTGAGAAATCTTCTCTTGTACTTGATGAAGTAATTGTTTACGTACAGCCTTGGCTTTAGAGCGGCTGAATGCAATATCCGATTTGGGAACTAATTTGATGTCGACATCTTCGGACATCCGGTTTAGCTGAATATTTGCTTTGGCTAAAGAAGTGCCACCCGCAAAAACCAAGTCATGCGTCTCAAACTCTAAAGGTTGTAACAACCTCAGTAGTTCGACAACATAGTAATCTTTTTCAACAATAGACGTTGCACCAATGCCAAGTGCGTCAGCGACATCAGCGAACAGATCTTTTATATCAGACATTAACTTGGCTTCGTCCTACAGACAACTGGCGTGTAAAACGACGAGGAGTTTTAATTTGAGTGAATGCGGGAATCTGGGTTGATTGGCCAGATAAGTATTTTTCCGTCGCATCACCCAACGTGATTGTCACATCTAATCGTTTTAGTGCTTCCAGGATCACTGCATCAGCGCCTTCTGGACAGGTAGGCATCACTTTACCCGTAATCTGGTTTTTTCTGGCTTTGGTATAAATTCCATAACCAACTTTTAAAAGCTCACCTTCTTGTACAAGGGTACGCAAGACTCGCCCAATCTGATCATAGTTGGCAATATCGCTAAAATCCTGGCGCATGAAAACATAACGTTTTGCACGCTTGATGCGCATCTGAATTCTGGTTTTAATCGTCATCACACCCTCCAAAAACTGGCGTTATTACTCTTTTTCAAAGTAGCAAAAATACGACATTTTGTCGAGCAAAAATACGACATTTAAATCGACAATCAGCTTATCCTTCAGATCAATCCCGGCATCGCGCATAGACAGCGATTCCACCTCAACGATAAACGTGGCTTGCTGGTTCTGGAGCAGGAATTCATCCAGATCCAGGGTCTTGTCGATATAGTTCTGGGCGGGGGAAGGGAAACCTGCAGCCACCTTTTGCAAGGCAACTGGAATCTCATAATGCGTTCTGGCTTCAACGGGAGTAATCGAAGCAATATCATTGCGGGCTGGTTTTTCACCTGATCTAGATACTGCCTGATCTCCAGTACACGGGCTTCAGGAACCCGGATGACTTTGGTCGGACCTTCATGAACCGGTTTGCGACCAGAACCTGCACGGGTACCACCATGCTGATATTCATTCATTTTATTTATTTATCTTGATTTTGTTACATAATCAAGATGGTAGAAACAGCAGTGGAAAAAACAACTCCACTCGTCGGATTGGGATTAAATTCCTAAAACCAGCTGATAAGGCTTAAATCCTTCGAGTACTGCATCCGCAACTAATTGAACGAAAGGTTCGGTTTTACCATGAGCCATCCATTGATCTAAAGCTTCATAGTAGGCCAAGCGATTTTCTACCTTAATGACACAGGGCGGATAACCAGCCTTCATCAATTCTAAATTCATCAATAAACGTGAAGTACGTCCATTCCCATCAATAAATGGATGAATTCCTACAAAATCTGCATGTACCTTGGCCGCCCATTCAATGGCATGTAATTGATCTGCTTCAGTATTATACCAATCCACAAACTGAGCCATTTTGTCATTTAGTAAGGTGTAATCAGGTGGAGTGGTCGTAGCACCTGAAATCAGTACATTTTGCTGACGATAACGTCCTGCATTGTCATCATCAATATTCTTGAGAATGAGTTGATGGATGTTTCGGATTTGCCATTCAGAAAAAGATTCTTGTTTCTTGATGATGTCTTCAACATAGTAGATTGCATTGCGGTGGTTAATTGCTTCGAAATGTTCTCGAAGAGCTTTACCACCAACAGTAATCCCTTCAAGAACCACCTTGGTTTCGAGCAAGGTAAGTGTATTGCCTTCAATTGCGTTGGAATGGTAAGTCCAGCGAACAATCAAGTCTTCTTGTAAGTTTTTTACAATTTCAGAGGGAAGAGGACGATACTGATCTAATTTTTCTTTTAAAGTATCAATGACTTCAAACATTGACTTGTTCCTGAGTTACATTTTTCATTGTTGAATCATACCTGAAAAGGATATTGCTGTTCCTTAAAATGTATTCAAACATACTCAAGGACTAATTCGCACTCTGTTAATGTCTTGTTGCCAAGCGTGTAACTAGAGCCTGAGTCGGTCAGTTCCGACTTGTAGCGGTCAGTCCGTTCT
>NZ_JAYFSK010000082.1:0-7950 GCF_041464035.1 Acinetobacter sp. AL9
CCTAAAATACAAAAGATAATCATTTAAATCTCTAATAAATACCCACCTTGCCACTACTGAATCGACATAGACAAAATGAGAACTTATGCAAATATTTGTCTATATTTTTAGTTATAGTTAATTACTCCCATTTTTATATTGCTTTGATTTTTCAGATTAAGCTTGAATCAATTGCGTCAACTCATCCACATAGTCCTGCATCGGGCGGGGATTGTGGTCACGACGGCTTTCAATATTTAAGCGCAATAAAGGCTCGGTATTTGACGCACGCACATTCAAACGCCATGCCCCAAAGTCAAGACTCACGCCATCGGTTTGGTCAATTGCTGGGTTTTGGCTAGCATAATGCTCAAAGATTTTTTGGATGGTGGCTTGAGTATCGGCCACTTTAAAGTTAATTTCCCCCGAACATGGGAATTTGGCAATCATTTCTTCGACCAGACTCGATAGCGATTCTCCTGTTTCAGACAACACAGAAAGCACCAATAACCAAGGAATCATGCCGCTGTCACAATAGGCAAAATCACGAAAATAGTGGTGTGCACTCATTTCACCGCCGTAAACAGCATTGTGTTCACGCATTACATCTTTAATAAAGGCATGCCCAGATTTAGATTGAATCGCTTCACCCTGATATTGAGCGACCACATCAAAGGTATTCCAGACTAAACGTGGGTCATGTACGATTTTCTCGCCTGCTTGTTTGAGTAAAAATGCCTGTGCCAATAAGCCGACAATATAATAGCCTTCAATAAACTGGCCTTTTTCATCGAACAAGAAACAGCGATCAAAGTCACCATCCCACGCAATGCCCATGTCGGCTTGATACTCTAATACGGCATTGCGGGTACTGTCACGGTTTTCCACTAAAATTGGATTCGGGATACCATTGGGGAAGGTGCCATCGGCATCATTGTGAATTTTGACAAACTCAACAGGGATATTCAGAGCTTTGAATTTTTGCTCAATTGCATCGACCACATGTCCTGCAGCGCCATTGCCTGCATTCATGACCAGTTTCATTGGGCGAATTTTGGTAGGCTCGATATACGTCATTAAATGTTCAATAAATTGAGGCAAAATATTGTAGCTTTGAGTGCTACCTTTGTGCTCAACTGGGGTAAATTCGCCCGATTCTGCCAAAGCCTGAATGTCTTTTAGGCCGGTATCGGCACTAATCGGACGTGCATTTTCACGTACCAGTTTCATGCCGTTGTAGTCCATGGGGTTATGGCTGGCAGTTACTTCAATGCCACCTTGCACGTCTAAATGAAAGGCTGCGAAATAGACTTCTTCTGTGCCTGTCATTCCCAAGTCGAGCACATTGACCCCTGCATCATTTAAACCACGAATGGTGGCCTGCTTTAAGCCTTCGCTGCTAAGGCGAATATCGCAGCCAATTACAACGGTTTTAGGTTGGTAAATTTGTCCGTAAGCACGACCAATTTTATAGGCGATGTCTTCATTGAGTTCTGTGCCCAATTTTCCGCGAATGTCATAGGCTTTAAAACAGGTTAATGTGCTCATGTATTGTCCTAAATATTTGGAAAAATCGTATTGCTGCCTATGATAATCGAACTGTGTGTAATGTGCTGTATAGAATGGAAGATCAATTGCTTGAAGATGTTTCAGGTCAAAGACTATGGATGAGAAAAGATGTGGTGATGGGCAAAGATGTTTTTAATGAGTAAGAAGTTGGTTAAAATACGGCTCAGACTTATGTGTTCGATATGATTGAAGATGGAATTACAGAAAAGTACTTTAGAGCCAGTGCAGAAACTTTCTGCGCCACAGAAAAAATTTCAGAAATTATGCCAAAAAATTGAGCAGGAACAGCTACGTTTGAATGAATGGCAGACCGCACAAGCCGATATTCAGGCACGTGCCAGCCGTGAAATTTTACCGACTTATGCGCAATTGCGTGAAGTTATATTTCAGCAAATTCAACAATTGCTTCAGCAAAAACAACAAAAAGTGACGGCAGCCCAGCAAACTAAGCTGGATCAAAAAATTGAGCAACTCAGTTTACAACTTTTGGATTCGCAGCAGATGTCTACCGAACAAGTTCAGTTTTTAACAGAATTGCTGAACAGTTATGGGCATCATATTGAATTGCTAGACACAGATGATGTGGATTTAAGATCTGAAGCTAAAACAGCAACAGAGTCAGAAGACGAAAATGTTGAACAATGTGAACAAAATAGTTTTGAACATGATGAGTCTGAACAAGAGCGCTTGGCACAGCTCAAGCTAGAAAGTTTGAAGCATTTTCTTTGTGAAGAATATGACCTAGATTTAGATTTTTTTGATTTTCAGCATGATCCATTAGATTTAGATGACTTTATAAAAAAATTTGAACAAAAAATGCAAGAACAAGAGGAGCTGGATTTTTTAAGTCAGTTGAGTAGTGCGCAAAAAGCTTTTGCCGAACAGCAAATTGCCCGTGAAAAAGCCAAAGCAGCAAAAAAACAGCAACAGCGTGAAGAAGCCAAGAAACTAGCAAATCAGTCCATTAAAGCGATTTACTTAAAAATTACAGCGTGGATTCACCCAGATCGTGAGCAAGATGAGCAGAAAAAACAAGAAAAAACCGTATTGATGCAGCAAGCCAATCAGGCTTATGAAGCCAATGATTTATTGACATTGTTAAATTTGCAAATTCAGTTGGGTCAGCAGCATAATTTGTCTTTCGCCAATCAACAATTAAAAGCGTATAACCTGCTTTTAGAAGAACAGTTAGAAACTTTGCAAATGCAAGTGGATGACATTATTTACTCTTTTAATTGGAGTCAGTTTTTATATTCTAACCGTAAAATTAAAGTGCAGGATTTGTATCGAAAATATGAGCAAGACTATCGACATGTTCAACAAAAATTAGCTCGAGCGCAAGAGATACTGGAAAAATATCAAGACCTTAAACAATTAAAGCAATTGATGCGCAGTCAATATGTGTGGGAAATGCATGCTGTGATGATGTAGACATATTGAGGTTTGGCTTTGAATGTTTATGCAAAAAGTAGTCTTTATTTACAATATTCCTTTTGAGTGAATCCAAGTTATGCTCAGGTTGGGCCGTTCGGCTACTATTCTGAAATGATACCTTTGTCCGTTATAATTGTATAAACATTTTTAGTGTCTGGTAATTATGTCCTCATTGATCAATTTTCTATCTCGCTTTAGTACAGCAACTCTTCAGCGCAGTCTGAGCTATGCTAAACGCATTGATAGGGAAACGATTGAGTTCTTTGAGGAAAAAGACGGGGTTACGATGTATGCCCAAATTGAAGGGACAGATTATTACGATACTGCAATTACCTATAATCCCCAAAAAGACCGTTTAATCGATGACGACTGCACTTGTCCAGTTGGATATAACTGTAAACATGCTGCTGCTTTAGCGCGGTTATTCTTTCAGGAATATCGCCAGGAATTTCAGCAGCGTTATGCTGACTCTCAATCCCCGCAGGGAATCGCAAAACGCCTACGGGGGGATGATCAGGCACAGCGCTGGTTGAATGATTTTAAACGGTATTTACAACAGACTGAACCAGAGCAATCTGTCAAAACAAACAATTATTTAATTTACCTGTTAGATCAGTCTGTCAGCTTAAAGAAATTGACAGTTGATGTTCAGAAGGCCAGACGCAATAAAAACGGCTCAATTGCGGGGGAAAGTTATTATACCCAATATGAAAATATCACCAGAAAGCATCTGACTTTACCTGAACAAAAACGACAATTATTTAACCAGATTTATTATTATGCCAAAATAAACAGTGACGAACGTTTTTATCAAAGCAATCTTGATATCTCCGGAATTTTATTGGAGCATTTCAAATCTTTTATTCAAAGTGGCGATGTGTACTGGCAAAAAAAGAGCCATACTGCACTTCAATGGTCAGAACAAGGCTATCACATCGAACTGATCTGGCAACAAGGTGTAAACAAACAGACAGAGCATTTAAATATTGAATTGGTCAATGGTGATATTCGACTCGATTTAAAATCAAATCCACATATCCAAATTCTCGCTAGCCAGCCACCGTGTTATGTGGATATTCAACAGAACACGGTGGGCCAGTTATATGGTGAATATACGGCAAATCTTCTGTACCATTTTTTACAGATGCCTGCTCTTCCATCTATGCTCTTGCCAGAGTTTGAGAAACTGACTCATCAATATTCAGACGTGAAAAATCTGCCTCAGCCCGAGTCTATTCAGCATATTGATGTCCTTGAGGGTAGTCCCCAGCCAATTTTACGCTTCGGTGTTTTAGATAAATTTGATTGGAAATGGGAAGAATCTGTTTGTGCTGAAATTGAATTCTCCTATGCAGGCGGGCGAATTAAAGCAGGTACATCAGGTGACAGTTTCATTGGTGAGCAGCATGACAAAATGGTGCGACAGCTTCGGGACTTAGTTCAGGAACAACAGTCAATCCAGCGTTTACAGCTATTGGTCGAATCACTGAAGTGGGTGAAAGATCTTAGTTATGACCAGCAATTAAAACTGGATAAACAACGTCTCGATTCTATGGTTTTTGCTTTCTATGGAGACTGGATCAAACAGCTGATGCCCATCAATCAAATTGAGTTGATGGGCTGGCAGATAGAGCATCTGGAAAACAGCCCCTTTAACCTGCAATATGTTGAAAATTTAAATATTTCTATCACTGAATCTGAAGGCCAGCAGGACTGGTTCAATATCGGGGCGACGGTTCAAGACAGTGCAGGCAATTCTTATAATTTACTTGATGCGCTCGTAGCTTTGGTGCGAGTAAATCCTGATTTACTTGATCCGCGGACTTTTATTCATCTGCATGACAGTCAAATTTTCACCGTGAAAACTGCAGTTGATCAACCTGATTTGGCGCTATCCGCTAGGGATATTAAGCCGGTATTATTGCATCTGCAGAGCATTTTACAGCAAGAAGAGCGCAGTATTGATCGCTATGATGCGAGTCAATTATTAGAATTGCAGCATAATCTTGGGATGACATGGCAGGTCAGTGATCGCCTGCAGAAATTTGTACATAAATTCAAACAAGGCTATCAGCAACAACTGCCGACACCACAAGGTTTTCAGGGGGAGTTGCGTCTATACCAGCAGCAGGGCTTAGGCTGGTTACAGTTTTTAAGGGAAACCCAGCATGGCGGGATTCTGGCAGATGATATGGGCTTGGGGAAAACAGCACAAACTTTAGCCCATTTACTCATGGAAAAGCAGGCTGGATATTTGCAGGATAGTCCCGCCTTAATTGTTGCACCCACATCGCTGATGCATAACTGGTTCAAAGAAGCGGAGAAATTTACCCCAGAGCTCAAGGTATTGCTGCTACAGGGGCCCGATCGCCATCAGTATTTTGAGCAGATTCCGCACTATGATATTGTGTTAACCACCTATCCGCTTCTGGCGAGAGATGAAGAGCAACTAAAGCAATATGAATATCATCAACTCATTTTGGATGAGGCGCAGAATATCAAAAATCCGCGCGCCAAAGCTGCACAGGTAGTACGGCAATTAACAGCGCGACATCGTCTATGTCTAACCGGTACACCTATGGAAAATCATTTGGGTGAGCTGTGGGCACTATTTTATTTCCTGATGCCAGGATTTTTATATTCACAAGAAATTTTTAATAAAAAGTACCGTCATCCGATTGAAAAGCGCGGTGATGAGCAGTTAAGACAAAAGTTGGTCAACCGGATTAAGCCCTTCATTTTACGTCGCTTGAAAACTGACGTAGCCAAAGAGTTGCCAGAAAAAACCACGATTGAAGTCAATATTGATATGAATGACCAGCAATCCAAGTTATATGAGGCTGTTCGTGCCACGATGCAGGCAAGCATTCAGAAAATTGTGGCAGAAAAAGGCTTTAAACGTAGTCAAATTCAAATTTTAGATGCCTTACTGAAGCTACGTCAGGTGTGCTGCCATCCTAGCTTACTAAAGCTGGATTCAGTGAAAATTGGGCAGGCGCATTCTGCCAAACTTGAACAGTTGATGGATATGGTCGTTCCAATGGTGGAAGAGGGGCGAAAAATTCTTATCTTCTCTCAGTTTACCTCAATGTTGGAACTGATTGAACAACAGTTCCATCACGCAGAAATTGGCTTTGTGAAGCTGACTGGAAAGACCAAAAAGCGAGATGAAGTCATTACAGCGTTTCAGTCTGGACAAGTGCCGGTATTTTTAATCAGTCTGAAAGCAGGAGGGGTCGGTTTGAATCTAACTGCCGCAGATACGGTCATTCACTATGATCCATGGTGGAACCCTGCTGCTGAAGATCAAGCTTCAGATCGTGCATGGCGGATTGGACAGGACAAGCCGGTATTTGTCTATAAGCTGATTACTAATAAAAGCATAGAAGAAAAAATTCTTGCCTTACAGCAAAATAAAGCAGAACTGGCACACTCTATTCTAAGTACAGATCATGAAGGCGAAGCGAAACTGACGGAAAATGACGTGATGAACTTGTTTGAGAAATTTTAGTTTGGTTTCAGATTACCCTAATCATCTGTAAGTATCTGAAAGTCCGGATGCAATTTTTTCCAATGTTCTCTTAATTTTTCTTTATGAACAGAAATCATAGGTAAGTCTAGTAATAGCACTGGCCATACCGACCGTGCTTTGTCCATGATCGCGTGAAGTTGTTTTTCAATAACACGCCATGGAACACCGACTTTTTCAGCCCATTGTTCAAAGTGTTTCATCTCAGCTAAATACCAATCTTTATTTTTGGCAAGATTTAAGGCGAAATGACGCTCATTTTCAATATATACACTTGTCATCAATATATCGTATGCAGGGGATAATCTTGGCGTTGTTTTATCGTGATAAATCATACTCCAGTTCTTTAAGTGTGCATCTCCATTGGCGAGTAAAATATTGACGAGTAAACGGCTGGCAAATTGCTGAATATCAAAAATTTTGTTATCTGAATAGTGATAAATGATCTTACCGATCTGCTCATAATTTGTGGTGCTGTATTTCTGGTGTGGATATGAACCAAAGATCTGAGCAAAATCTTCAATATGAATAAGCTCTGTAGTATTAGCAGTACTCTGCCTATCGAATCTCTTAATTGCAAAAGCATATTGCTCTTGGGGTAGATTTAATGGTGGAAGGTCTTGTAAGAGTGCCATATCTACCAAACGAATCTCTGGGATATCTATTCCGACCATTTTGGCAAGGATCATCATAGAGTATTCATTCAGCGGAACAAAAGCATGTCTGGTAGAAGGAGTTTTGACAATCCAATCACCGAGTAGGCTGGATTCCGTTGCCTGTGCTAATGTAAAACGCCCATCTTTGGCTTTCATGGAAAACTTCATTTGGACGCCAGCCAAGGAAAACTTATTATTTGTCCGAATCTCTTGTTTTAATATCTGATCTGGATTCGAGATCTGAAGCTTAAATTTTATTCCATCTGGGATTTCTTCTGGATCTACTGGGGTTGCAATCAGTGCCCCAGGTAAGTCATGACCTAAAGCTGCCAATAACTGAAATTCATTGTCTATATGTATTTTGAGGCTTTGTGCTATGAGTTCGCGTAATGCACCTTCTGGTAGCAGATTTGATAGCAAGGGGTGTAAGCGCTGATGTGTAACATAGGTCTTTTCTAAAATCTTATCCGCTTGAGGATATAAAGGGGAAGTAAGCAAGCTCAAGGTCGGACGTTGCTGATCCAAGTGAAAAGAATCTGTGAAAACCAGAATATTTTTTCCGCTCTGAAATCCTGCCAAGTATCCAACGACAACGTGATGTAATGTTAATTTCAGGACTGCAACAGTATTCATGGTTCCTGTTCCTTAAAATGTATTCAAACATAGTCAAGGACTAATTCGCACTCTGTTAATGTCTTGTTGCCAAGCGTGTAACTAGAGCCTGAGTCGGTCAGTTCCGACTTGTAGCGGTCAGTCCGTTCTTGCAATATACGCTTTACAGTT
>NZ_JAYFSK010000083.1:0-7516 GCF_041464035.1 Acinetobacter sp. AL9
GGTGCTGCAATGCGCAAGCTTATACATCTGTGTTATGGCGTTTTAAAACATCAGACTGCCTATCAAAGAGATTATTTATTGGTCGAATAATCTCAAAACCTGATTGACTACCAAGACGGTATCTCATCAAATTCAAGCTACGACAGCAAACTTTCAGGCTTTGGTACAGCAGCCTTATCGTTTAAACACGCAGCTTTCAGGGAATCAGTATGAACAAAAGATGCTGGATGCTACGCTCAAAAACAGGATTATTGAGTTTGAATCGGGTAGTGCGATTTTAACTGATGCAGGTCAAAAAATTCTGGATGAAATGGTTGTGGCATTGAAGCAAGTTGGCACCAAAAAAGTGAAAATTGTTGGACATACAGACAGTTCGGGCGACGCGCATAAAAATATAGTGTTAAGCCAATCACGTGCAGAAGTGGTAAAAAATTACTTGGTCGATAAAGGTATTACGGCAACGCATTTAAGCACCGAAGGTCAAGGTTCTAATCAGCCTGTCGCAGACAATACAACGCTAGAAGGACGTAAGAAAAATCGACGTATTGAATTTGAGGTGCTTTGATTAGTTGATATCGAGCAAGGCGGAAGTTGAGCGTCATGTCCTGATCTTTAGAGCATCTGTGTGTAAACAGATGGCATAGAAAATAAAAACAGCATCAATCATTAAGTAATTTCCACAGTGAGAGTGCTTTGTGCAATTTAAAGCACGAATCTTGAATACATTGATCTGAAATAGAGGCTTTAAATCAACATTCGGAAGTTTTACTGCCGAAACGCGCCAAGAAAACCATTTTCCATCTAGCTGATTATGGCATTTCACAGTAGAATATGCGCTCTCTTCAAGTCACATTGTGGCATGGTCCAAAAGATCAGCCCGTGGAGCCAAAATCAGCATGTTTATCGTTGCCGGTGCACCTGCACATTCATCTTTTAAGAAAACTCAACTCTTAAACCGTTTAGCGTCAATGAGTTCTGTTCAATCTTTCGATAGCCAATGGGTTTATTTATTTGACCAAGCGCTCGACGAGCAACAACAGCAATCTGCTTTACAGCTTTTAAACGATGGTGCATCTTTTGAATTACGCCAAGCTGCAAGTGATGAAGTTCAAATTTTAGTGACACCACGTGTGGGCACAATTTCTCCTTGGTCATCAAAAGCAACCGATATTTTTGCCAACTGTAATACGCCTGTACACCGCCTAGAACGCGGTGTTTTGTTTACCTTAAAAGGTATTACAGACGTTTCAAACGAAGTAAAACAAGTATTGCATGACCGCATGACCGAAAGTGTGTTTAACCACATTAACGATGCTGCAGCGTTATTTGTTGAAACTGAACCAAAACCTTTAAATAGCATTGATATTTTGGGTGAAGGCAAAGCGGCATTGGTAAAAGCCAACAGTGAGTTTGGTTTTGCCTTGTCTGATGAAGAAATTGATTATTTAACCGAAGCATTTATCAAGTTAGGCCGTAATCCGCATGACATTGAATTGATGATGTTTGCACAAGCCAACTCTGAGCACTGCCGTCACAAAATCTTTGGTTCTGAATGGACAATTGATGGCGAAGTACAGCCATTGTCATTGTTCCAAATGATCAAAAATACTTATAAAGAATCACCAACAGACGTATTGTCGGCTTACAAAGACAACGCTTCGGTGATTGTTGGTTTTGATACGCAGCGTTTCTATCCGAAAAAAGATGCTGCAACAGGTCACTACGTTTATAAATATAAGAGCCAAGCTGCCCACATTCTTATGAAAGTGGAAACACACAACCACCCAACTGCAATTGCACCATTTGCAGGTGCTGCGACAGGTTCGGGTGGTGAAATCCGTGATGAAGGCGCGACAGGTCGTGGTGGTAAACCAAAAGCAGGTTTAACAGGCTTTACAGTATCGAATTTAAATATTCCTGGTTTTGAACAGCCTTGGGAAGAAAACTATGGCAAGCCTTCACGTATGGCATCGCCATTACAAATTATGATTGAAGGCCCATTGGGCGGTGCAGCGTTTAACAACGAATTTGGTCGTCCTGCGTTAAATGGTTACTTCCGTACTTTCGAGCAAAACGTGAATGGTGAAGTAAAAGGCTTCCATAAACCAATCATGATTGCAGGTGGTTACGGCAACATTCGTCCAGACCATGTCGAAAAAGACCCAATTCAGCCAGGCGATTTATTAATCGTTTTAGGCGGCCCTGCGATGTTGATCGGTTTAGGCGGTGGCGCTGCATCTTCTGTAGATAGCGGAACCATGGGTGAAAACCTTGACTTTGCTTCAGTACAACGTGAAAACCCAGAAATGGAACGTCGTTGCCAAGAAGTAATTGATACGTGCTGGCGTTTGGAAGATGCTAACCCAATCGTATCAGTGCATGACGTGGGTGCAGGTGGTATTTCAAACGCAATGCCTGAGTTGGTGAATGATCACGAACTAGGTGCTGTACTTGATTTGCGTAAGATTCCATCTTTAGAACCAGGCATGTCACCAATGGAAATTTGGTCAAACGAAGCGCAAGAGCGTTATGTATTGGCCATCCGTCCAAGTTCTTTAGAATTATTTGAATCAATCTGTGCGCGTGAGCGTTGTCCGTTTGCAGTATTGGGTGAAGCGACAGAAGCGCGTCATTTAACGGTTGAAGATCCACTGTTCAATAACAAAGCTGTAGATATGCCAATGCAGGTCTTGTTAGGTGGTACGCCACGCATGAGCCGTTCTTATGAAAGCATTGAGCGTCAAGGTGATGATTTTGATGCAGCTCAAGTTACTGATCTGAAAGATGCGATTTACCGTGTCATCAAGAATCCAACTGTTGCTTCTAAATCATTCCTAATCACGATTGGTGACCGTTCAATTACAGGTATGGTTGCACGTGATCAGTTGGTTGGCCCATGGCAGGTGCCTGTTGCAGATGCAGCAGTAACCACTACCAGCTTGCAAGGCTTTACAGGTGAAGCAATGGCGATGGGTGAACGTCCACCTGTAGCTTTATTAAACCCTGCAGCATCTGCGCGTTTGGCAGTGGCAGAATCTATTTCCAATATCATGTCAGCCAAAATTGACCAGATCAGCGACATTAAATTATCTGCAAACTGGATGGCAGCAGCAGGTCAAAAAGGCGAAGACCAAGCTTTGTTTGAAGGTGTAAAAGCCATTGGTATGGAAATGTGTCCTGCGCTAGGAATTGCAATTCCAGTAGGTAAAGACTCATTGTCTATGCGTACCACTTGGAATGACGAAGGTGTTGATAAATCTGTAACTTCACCAATGTCAGGTGTAATTACTGCATTTGCACCAGTGACCGATGTACGTAAAACACTAACCCCTGAATTGAAAAATACCGATTCAGTATTGGTACGTATTGACTTGTCTAAAGGTCAGTTCCGTTTAGGCGGTTCAATTTTAGCGCAAGTTTATAAAGCTATTGGTTCAGTAACACCAGATGTCGATAACTTTGACGAATTCAAAGCATTCTTTGCTTTGGTACAAGACTGGAATAACCGCGGCTTGATTCAAGCTTACCATGACATCGGTGATGGTGGTTTATTGGCAACTGTGACAGAAATGATGTTCGCTTCGCGTTTAGGCGTAGCGCTTGAAGATCAATCTGTTGCGGCATTGTTTGCTGAAGAAATTGGTGCAGTACTACAAATTTCTAAAGCGGATTGGGCTGACTTAGTTACTGAAGTTGCTGCATCTACTCTGAAAGATGCAATTTCGGTAGTCGGTACAGTTAATAACACCGACCAACTTGCTGTAAATGGCTTAGTGCTTGAGCGTGCTGATTTGCAAACGACTTGGAGTGAAGTATCACACCAAATCCAGCGTTTACGTGACAACTCAGAAACTGCTGATCAAGAATTTGCCTTGATTACAGATAAGAACCACAAAGGCTTAATTGCTCAACCGACATTTGACTTAAATGAGCCAGTTGAAGCGCCATACATCAACACACGTCGTCCTAACATGGTGATTTTACGTGAACAAGGCGTAAACGGTCATGTAGAAATGGCGGCAGCATTTGACAAAGTCGGCTTTAACACCGTTGACGTACACATGAGTGACTTGCTTGCAGGGCGTGTCGATTTAGACGACTTTGAAGGCTTGGTTGCGTGTGGTGGTTTCTCTTACGGTGACGTCTTAGGTGCGGGCGGTGGCTGGGCAAAGTCAGTCTTGTTTAACCCGAAATTACGTGACCAGTTTGAGAAATTCTTTAACCGTCAAGAAACATTCTCACTGGGTATCTGTAACGGTTGTCAAATGTTGTCACAATTAGCACCACTCATTCCAGGTGCAGAAGCGTGGCCACGTTTCCATCGTAATACCTCAGAAGTGTTTGAAGCGCGTAGCGTTAATGTACGCGTGGAAAAATCGAATTCTGTATTATTGCAAGATATGGAAGGCTCGATTTTACCAATCGCGGTGGCGCATGGCGAAGGTCGTGTCGTTGCACCTGAAGCTAATTTGGCAGCCTTAAATGCAGGTAACCAAGTGATTTTACGTTATGTCGATAGCCACGGAAATGCGACTCAACATTATCCAATGAACCCGAATGGTTCGCCAGAAGGTATTTCAGGCGTAACTTCAAAAGATGGTCGTGCAACAATTATGATGCCGCACCCTGAACGTAATTTCCGTGCGCTTCAACATTCTTGGAAACCTGAAGAATGGACTGAAGATGGTGCATGGTTACGTATGTTCCGCAATGCGCGTAAATTTATTGGTTAAGATTTCACTCGCTTAATCTATAGCAGTCAGCCACCTTCGGGTGGCTGATTTTTTTGCTGTGAATATGCAACTTTTATATAGACGTGCATGTTTCCACCTAAATGAATCGTCGGCTTGCTGTTCAACAAATCTGCATTAATCTCAACAATCATAGTCATCCTAGACAACTCAAGCTATCATAAACAAGCAAACACACATGGGATGGCGTTATGAAAATCATTGCAGATGAAAATCTGGCATATACCGATTATTTCTTTGCAGATTTGGCAGAAATAGAGCACAAGGCTGGACGCCGTCTAACGCATCAAGATGTGCAAGATGCTGATGCGCTGCTAGTTCGTTCCGTCACCCAAGTGAATGCAGCATTGATTCAACAGACCGCGCTTCAATTTATTGGCAGCGCGACCATTGGCACAGACCACCTTGATATCCCAGCCATCGAGCAGCAGGGCATTGCATGGTCAAATGCGGCAGGTTGTAATGCGCAGGCGGTGAGTGAGTATGTGATTACCGCATTGCTTCATCTCGAGCCTGAATTACTACATGCCAATCAAAACTTTAAACTTGGCATTATTGGACTGGGCAATGTCGGCTCGCGCTTGGTCAAAATGGCACAATTATTAGGTTGGGATGTCATCGCATACGATCCATTTGTGCAGTTGCCCAATGTGCAGCAATGTGACTTAGATGCACTATTACAACAGGCAGATGCAATTTCCATTCATGTGCCATTAACAGAAACTGGTGAACATCCTACTCATCATTTAATTAATGCAGCGCGTTTGGCATGTATGAAGCCTCAAGCCATTCTGATTAATTCAGCGCGTGGGCCAGTGGTAGAAGAAGCGGCTTTAATGCAGGATATTCAACATACTCAGCGTTTAGTGGTATTAGATGTTTTTGAATATGAACCTGAAATCTCTGCAGAATTATTAGATTTGCTTGCTTTGGCAACCCCGCATATTGCAGGGTATAGCCTAGAAGGCAAGGCACGCGGCACACAAATGATTTATCAGGCTTTTTGTGAAAATTTTGGTTTAGATGCCACAAAACAATTTGAAACTCAATTGCCAAGCTGCGCGCAATATTTCAAAACCCAAGATTTGAAAAATAGTCTGCATGCACATTTAAGTCAAATTTATGATATTGCACAGGATGATGCCAATTTACGTGCCTGTGTCAAAGCGGGCAAAGTTGAGCAGCAGGCTTTTGATCATTTAAGAAAAACCTATCCTCTGCGTCGTGAATGGGCAGCACACGGAGGCCCGCAAGCATGAGTTCAAATCTCCAATATCAACCAACTTGCGACTTAAACAGCATGCGCGCACGTGCACAATTGTATGCACAAATACGCCAGTTTTTTGCGGAACGTGAAGTACTTGAAGTTGAAACGCCAATTTTGTCACAGGCAGGAGTGACAGATGTGCATTTGGCTTCAGTACAAGCACAGCGCCATGTGCAGGGCAAATTGCATACGCACTATTTACAGACCTCACCTGAATTTGCCATGAAGCGTTTATTGGCCAGTGGTAGTGGTGCTATTTATCAAATTTGCAAAGTCTTTCGTGATGATGAGCATGGACGTAAACACAACAGCGAATTTACCATGTTGGAATGGTATCGTCCCGAATTTAGCCTGAAAGAGCTTATGTTTGAGGTGACAGATTTACTTAATCTGACGTTAAAACAACGCTTTGGCGAAGTACGTCCAACAGTGTTGAGTTATAAACACGCATTTATGGATCGTTTGGATTTAAATCCTTTACAGGCAAGTCTGCAACAATTGAAAGACTGCTGTCATCGTGTGGGTTTGCATCTGGATTTGGGTGATGACCGTCTAGGCTACATCGACCTATTGTTTTCACATTTTGTAGAACCAAGTTTGGGCTTTGATGCTCCTGTATTTTTAACCGATTTTCCACCTGAATTAGCATCTTTGGCTAAAACCAGAACAGATGATGATGGGGAATTGGTCGCAGCCCGTTTTGAGCTATATATCGAAGGTTTAGAGCTTGCCAATGCCTATGATGAATTGATTGATGCTACTGTGCTGCGTTCTCGTTTTGAAGCCGATAATGCAGAACGCGCACAACTTGGTTTACATGTGATGCCAATTGATGAATATTTATTGGCTGCGTTGCCGAACATGCCTGAATGTTCAGGTATCGCCTTGGGCATAGATCGCTTATTGATGATTGCAACTGAGCAGATGCGTTTAGAGCAAGTGATTAGCTTTCCTGCGCAGCTTGCCTAAAAGCAAAAGACAGTTTCTTATTTCAAGAAGGATTTATTTGAGCTAAAAAGTAAGCGTCCGCTGAACCCCATGCCTATTTTTTAATTCGATTTAGGTTTCCAGCAGTGCGGCAGCAATTCTTCAATCTGGGTCACTTTATGTGTCGGCAGCCTTTTCAGCACATCACTTAAATAGGCATACGGATCCAAGCCATTCAGCTTTGCTGACTGGATTAAAGTCATGATATTCGCCGCTCGCTGGCCGCTGCGCAGCGAACCTGCAAACAGCCAGTTCTTGCGCCCCAACGCCCAGGGACGCATCTGATTCTCGACCCAATTATTGCAAATCGGTAGATTGCCATCATCCAAATAGCGGCTTAAAGCTGGCCAACGCTTCAGAGTGTAATTGATGGCCTTGGCGGTAGGAGAACTCGATGGCACCGTCAGATGATGTTGGTTGAGCCATTCATATAGTTGTTGCATCACTGGTTGACTATGCTGTTGTCGGTATTCGCGGCGGTCTTCCGCTGTACCATCGGTCTTTTTCCTGA
>NZ_JAYFSK010000084.1:0-7239 GCF_041464035.1 Acinetobacter sp. AL9
AAAATGTATATCGTTGGCAGAAGAAATTATTTAGACCAATTATCAAAAGCTTCATTGATGACTTTATTCTCGATAAAAATCATCTGCTACCACAGAGAATCTTTAAATAATAGTGCGTAAGTCCTAGTATTGATATTTATTTTTAATAAAACGATTTTGCTAATCAATCTGAAGCCTAGACTCATTCTAGGCTTTTTTTATGTAATCACTTTCAATTAGCCATCATTAAGTATTTCTAAAATTAACATAATAGTAAGCGTCCGCTGAACCCCATACCTATTTTTTAATTTTGATCGGGTTGCCACTGGTGTGGCAGTAATTCTTCTATTTGGGTCACTTTATGTGTCGGTAACCTTTTCAGCACATCACTTAAATAGGCATACGGATCCAGTCCATTCAGCTTTGCTGACTGGATTAAAGTCATGATTCGCCGCTCGCTGACCACTGCGCAGTGAGCCAGCAAACAGCCAGTTCTTGCGTCCTAAGGCCCAAGGTCGCATCTGATTCTCGACCCAATTGTTGCAAATTGGTAGATTGCCATCATCCAGATAGCGGCTTAAGGCTGGCCAACGCTTCAGAGTGTAATTGATGGCCTTGGCGGTGGGAGAACTCGATGGCACCGTCAGATAATGTTGGTTGAGCCATTCATACAGTTGTTGCATCACCGGTTGGCTATGCTGTTGCCGGTATTCGCGGCGATGTTCTGCTGTACCATCGGTCTTTTTCCTGAGTTCGGCTTCTATCGCATACAGTTTCTGAATCAGCACTAAGGCCTGTTCAGCAACCTGACTTTTCCCAGTTACATGCAGTTCATGGAATTTACGACGTGCATGGGCCATGCAGCCCACCTCAATGACCTGGCCTGATTTAAAGCGTGCTTTATAACCACTGTAATCATCACAGACCAGATGACCCTGCCAGGTTTTCAGGAACTCTTCAGCATGCTGGCCAGAACGGCTATCCTGAAAGTCATAGATCACCGCCTGAACTGGATTGTACTGTGTGGTGGCATAGGCCCAGACATAACCTTTCTTCGGTTTTTTATCATTCTCACCCATCCGCATGATGGTGACTGGTGTTTCATCTGCATGCAGCACCTGCTGTTGCAGCACTACCTCTTTTAAGGCATTGGCCAGAGGTTCCAGTTCCACCCCGCAGCGGCCAATCCAGCCAGATAACGTTGATCTGGAAAGATCAATACCCGCCCGCTGATAGATCAGGCGCTGACGGTACAGGGGTAAATGATCAGCGTATTTGGAAACCAGCACATGGCTAAGCAGTTCAGGTGAAGCAATGCCTTTATCAATCACATAGGCGGGCATCGCTTGCTGAGTCAGGGTGTCGCACTGATCACAGACCCATTTGCCACGCATTGGTTTTCGCTTCGTTTCACTCGCTCAAACTCTATTGAATCTCGCTTTCGCTCGATTCGTAGGGGCAATTTTTAGTTAATATTCTTGTTACTTTAAGAAAAGGCAAAAGCAACTCGGAATTCGCTTCGCTCATAAGTTTTTTATGCTCGCTTCGCTCGGTCTAGGTGCAAAGATCAGCATGTGATCTACTTTCAATTTGTTGAAGCAAATATTTTAAAAAGCAGTTTTTCAGGGAGTCTAGGCGCAAATTTTCGTTGTGTCGCTCGTAGACACTCGCTAAAGAGGATCTGAGATGAGCAAAGATAAAAAAGATGAAGATTTGGTTTCTCTCTCGAGAAAGAACTTCAATAAACCACGATGGTTTAGAGCCAATGAAGATGGTGTCTTTTATGAAGTAACTTGGGAGGAGTTCTTTAAAAACCATGATGACCCAACAGGGTTAGAAGATTTTATGACAGATCGCGAGCAAGATACACCAAAAGATGTGGATTTATAGCGCATGGTTTGCTGTATTTGGCGTTTTATTGGTCATTCCTACTCCCTACCTATAGGGTTTGGCTTAAAGTGCCTTAAAACGCAAATGGTGAGCATTTAGACAACCCACCTCGTTTCGATATTCTGTTGGCAAGAATATCCGAGGGGGTCTAAAAAATGCTTATAACGTATGCACCGTAAAATTTTGTCGAAGTGCCGATTGCCAACCAACCAACACCAAACTTTAAAACGCTAATTTTATTCATAAAATCAGAAAATATTTATCCTATGGTGGATAACAACCTCGAAAAACTATGTCTTCAGAAGTTTAGTTTAGTCCGAGCGACCAACTCGAACAGCAGGGGAGACCAATCCCCATTTAACCTTTTTAATCCCCTGTGGCTTTAAATCCACAGCCTTCAAGCACTATGACCATGCAGGAAGTAACACACTCAACTACAGTCCCCTGTAGCCTCAACTCACTCTTTCGCAAAACCACGATTCCCTTAACAATGGATTTCTCCAAATGGTAGCTATGGTTTTTTAACCAACTTTTGATAAAACAACTCAAAAGAAAATTCATATTCATCATCAAGTTTATCTGCAATTATAGATCACTATCTATTTTACAAATAAAAACAATAACTTATTCAGAATTATTACAGTACAACTTCGGTAAAAAATCTACCTTATATGCGCTACTAAAGATCGCTCCAACACATCTATGCCGACAACTAAAAATTATTAGTTATTCAACAACTTAGGTGACAAAACCTAATGACATAAAAGTGCGTCCCAAGTTATCTAATGAAGTCTTAACAAGCAGTACGTTCATCCACTAACTTTTTAAACCTTTTCCTTGCTTTTCGGTACGCAGTTCCAAAATACCGATTACGCAGTTTAAAAAATATCATTATGGGTAGAACACTTACTTAGCACAGTCGATGAGGATCTCTCCCCACCTTTAACACGTTTAAGCTATACATCGACCTTTCGAGCCAAAATGGAATGTCATCACGACAAATTCACCACCTGACCAAAAAGTGCCACTCTCGCCAGCTTTCACCTTGATCGCCTGTACCCTCTCGAATACCGCAGAAGCCATCGTGTGTGCCACGCACCTCGCCAATCCCTTTCAGATCAGCGAAGAACGGTAGTTATTAACGCTACTCTCCATCTATGGATTTCACTCACTATTTCTTCAAAAGCAGGATTTCAGCCCTTTCAGCCTAGAATGGGGGCAAACCCATCCGCCACCTTTCGGTGATTCCGTTTCCTTGTCGCCCAACTTCAAGAACCAACAATGAAGTGGATTGAGTAGAATCGGAGGGTAGGCAAAAGCCACCCCTCATCAGCCCTCATCAGAACGTACCGAGCCACGGTTAAATGGCAGTCCGCTCCGTCAAGCAGTTTTCAGGCTGTCAACCTTTCCACTGTGAGCTGTTGAAATCAAAATTTTTAGTGTGCCTAACGGCACACTAAAAAACGGTTAGGTCTTTTAGGTGCGTTGGTCAGACACACTTCACAACTGATGAGAAAATCATAATGCACAAAAAATATGCTGTCTAGGTGCGTTCGCATGGAACTACTTATTACCCTCTTACAAATACCATCTAGAAGTCCTTAAAACTTGCTTCGCAAGTTCACTATAGCTTCGCTATGGAAAAAGCAAAAAATAGCTCAAAACCAAAAATCCTTTTACTCAATTACAATGCTAGTTTTTGATCAAAAAACAGCGTATTTTGTGATTTAACCCTTGATAACAATTATTGGAAATATTTTGGATGATAATTTTTAGTCCACATACAAAATTTACAATGCAACGGCTCGCTGACCACGTTGCTAATGGTGCGTATTTTTATTTCGGCTTTGAGTACGACAGTTCTAAAAAATCTATTGAATCAGTTTTGGAGAAGATGACAGAGCGTTATGAATTGGGGATTTCACCAAGACAGCGTTCTTACCGCCTAGAAAAGGGTCATCCTATTTGCACGATGATCGTACAAAGAGATGTTTTTAATGAAAATAAATGGTTTATATATTGCTTATTCACGACACCTACAAGTAGGGATTTCAATACTTTCAACGGTATCGAGAGCAATAAACTTGCGAAAGAGTCGGAGCGTTTAAAGATCGAGAAACTAAAAGAGAAGTACAAAGGCTTTAAGTGGGATCTCGATTCAATTTCAGCAGAAAAGACCTTGATTGCAGACTACTTCAAAGATAATGAGCCAAAACAATTTGTCTTAAAAAATCCAATTGCTGTCAAACCTACTGCCCTGGTGACTATGGAGCTTTTTAGAGATACGCATAAGACTTATAAACAGCTCATCTTGGGTGATGAAAAAGACTACAAAGACCGAGTAAGGGCTTATACGTGGACTTGGCGATATACAAAGCAAAGTATTGAAAAAATTAAAACTAAATTTACTGATTCTATTAATAAATTGGCTAGTCAAAAAAATAGTTCTCTAGCAGAGAAGAACCGAGCCGACATTAAAAATCTATTCCTGATGGTTGAAACATGGTCTGTTTTCAAAGCAAGCCGTTCCCAAGCAGGGCAGATTATCCATTTTGCACAGCGTTTTTTAAAGTACAGGTCTAAGAAGCAGAAAACATGGATGCAGATGGAAATTGCTCCACCACACTTGACCTATCTACCACGATTGCCGACCTATGCGGATACGATCTATGAATATAATTACAGACGTAATCTTTTTGATGAATATGGTGTGGAAGTGCCTTTGAAACTCATTAAAGACTACTATGGTGGTGGCTATTACAACATACCGATTCAAGCCTATGTAGCTAAAGAATTAGAAATGCGTGAGAATGGCAAAGCCATTGCTCAAAAAGCAGATGAGCTTTACTTACAAGTGCTTGAAAATGAGTAAATCCGCTAAGAGAAGCTATTAAATACGGACTTTGAATAGGTTTTAACATGTAATTTTCGTATAAGAGATTTTATGTTAAATAACGATTTATTGATCATAAGCCATCATTTCTTCAGTTAAATGCTTGAATAGCCATTTTATTCGATATTTCCTCTTTAAATTCGATAGAATTCTAATTATTTAAAAAGTTTTATCTATCGTCAAAAAAAAGGAACTATTATTGCGTGTATATAGTTCTAGGTTGCTATCAATATTTTGATATTTATAGTTTAATTTTGGAGTAAAGTTTTTCCATTGGATTTTATTCTGCCAAACTGTCATAGTAGTTTCATAGATTTTATCTTTTCTTTTTTCATTATACCAAAAGTTTTCATCTTCAAAATTTCGATTCGCATAACGTAAATCAGCTCGAATATTTAAAAAGTTATTGGTATGAATCGTACCAAATCTTAAACCAGTACTCTGAGATGACTCTGATTTATCTTTTAAATGATCTTGCATCGCATCAAGTCCACTATAAAGAATAAAATTCAGCTTTGGCTGATAAATCATGAGTGCGACTTGGCTATTGGTGTAACCATTGTATATTTCTGATAAAGTTTCATCTCGATATTTTCTTTTTATATGGCTCAAGTTAGTAGATATCTGATATTTATCTAATATTTTTGTATTAAAATCAAAAATAATACCGTAATTAGAATTATAATGTTCATTCCCAAGTTCATTTTGCTCTATAAATGGAGTGATTCCCCAAGTACGTTTAAAATTCTTATTTTTATAACCAATATCTAATCTATAGGTCTGCTCGTTATAGTCTTTATTATCCCAATAATAGAGGCCATCAATTGTAGTACTTATATTTATATAATTATTTTTACTTATATTAGTATCTTTAGATAAATTTATATTATAACCAAAACCTTCTGCTTTCTGTGGTAAATCTTCCTCACTACGAATAAAAGTGGCATTACCAATAGTAATGATTTTTAAATCAGATGTCTGATTTACATTATCAGTTTTTTCATAATTAAAATTTAATGCTGTATTCCATTTTTCAGATCGATTAATCGTTAATAAAATTTGATTAACGAGGGTTTGCATTTGAGGAGTTAATGTGTTTTTTACAGTTTCAAACTCTGATTTTGCTTCTTTATAGCGTTGATCTTGAAATAGCATCATAGCTAAGTCAAATCGAGGATAAGTTAAATCTGGATTCTTATATAGGAGCGACTGATATAGCTCAATGGCTTCGTTTCTATTACCTTTATTGTAATAAAGAGCACCTAATCCATATTGATAGAGTATTTCATCATAGTTATCTGTTTTTTTATATCGTGTTAAACATATATCTAGACTGTTCCAATCTTTTTCCAGAATAGATAAGTTGATACATTCAGAGGGATCAACATCCATGTCTGATATACCAATAGAGAGATTCTTTTTTTCAGGAGTTATTAATAAGTCAGGTTTAATTTCAGGTTTTTTTTCAAAAAATAGAGGTTGTGTATTTTTTATTTCATCTGCAAATGAGTATGAATGAAAAAGAAAAAGAAAAGGTAAATAATATTTAAATGACATCAAATTAAACCAGTAAAGATATTTATTAAGAAAGCCGTTTGAGATCACTCAAACGGCTTATTTAGAATTTAGTTTTTCTAGATTCTATTATTTAATTTCACCACGAGTACCACCAAAACCTACGGTGTCTTTGCCATTAAAGACGACTTTACCTGCAATCTCTTCAGCTTTTTTACCATAGAAATCTAGAGAGTAAGTACCTGATTTATATAATTGAGTCGCTGTAGAGTTAATCCCTGTTCCTGATTTATATAATTGAGTCGCTGTAGAGTTAATCCCTGTTCCTGATATAGATCCTTGCTCTAAGTTAATAGTATCTCCTAGACCTGTGATTAAGCCAGAGCCAATACGGTCTGTGAAATTAACAGTATAGTTTAATTGACCTTTATGTATTTCAGATATTTTAGAAATACTCGGTAATCCATTTGAATAATCAATATTAGTTTCATTTGAATAGGTGCCATTAAAAGCCAAACCTGTATAAGTTGCACTACCTAAAGTAGGTATATCAGCTATAGCAGTTTTTAAACCCTTAATATCAATATTCGATATCCTATTGTCTAAAGTGATCTCTGCTGTTTTATTGTCGTAAGAGATATCTCCAGTATAGTTACCTAATACAACTGAGTATGGTTGATTATAAACCACTGATTGACTACGTGATTCGGATGTAAGGTTATTACTAATATTTGAACTACTAGCCCTAGTATTAGCAGTAATTGTATTTATCTGATAGGCTCCTTCACCAAAACCTTTAGCATTCGCAATTTCAACAGCTAAAGCAGCTTTTTCATTTGCAGCGACGATGGTGTCTAGAGCTGTTTGAGCATTTTGAGAGGTTGCTTCTTTATTGGCATCTGCATATGCAGCGGCTTGAGCATCAGTAAGCCCAGCAGCTTTCGCTTTAGCCACAAGAGCAA
>NZ_JAYFSK010000085.1:0-7088 GCF_041464035.1 Acinetobacter sp. AL9
CTTTCCATGGTTTCGCATTTTTTCTAGGTGGAATCACCGCATGTGCTTGCCGATCTGCAATGACCTGACGGCATTGCTTGGTGTCATAAGCTCCATCGGTATAAACAGAGTCAATCTGCTCATCTTGAGGAATCTGATCGAGTAAATCACCAAGTACTTGTGAATCACTCACATTATTTGTAGTGAGTTGAATAGCGCGTATTTGAAGGGTTTTGATCTATACCAATATGAAGTTTACGCCATTGGCGACGATATTCAGGTCCATGTTTCTTGCGTTTCCATTCGCCCTCACCTAGAAACTTCATGCCTGTAGAGTCTATGAGTAGATGCAGTCCATCGCTACTTTTTTGGTAGCTGATTGCAATATCAATATGCTTTTGTCTTCTACAAAGCGTACTGTAATCTGGTGCGGTCCAATTTAATCCGCAAAGTTTAATCAGACTTTGCACAAAGCCAGTGACCATACGTAAAGATAGACGGAATAAGGATTTAATCATTAAGCAGCATTGGATAGCTGCGTCGGAGTAGGTTTGATTTCGCCCTTGTTTGCCTTTTGATGGAGCATACCATTGCGTAGCAGGATCAAACCAAATGGCAATATTTCCGCGACTCATGAGTGCTCGGTTATATGCGGGCCAATTGGTTGTACGGTAGATTTTGTGTGTAGGCTTCTTCATTTGAAAATTATATCGCTGAAAAAGCCTTTACAGATAGGTTTGTGCAACAAAGCCCACCAGAGCGGCTTTTTATTGATTATTCATGTTCCACGCTTAAAATTCGAACAGTGTTTCATGATTTTTATAAGTTAAACTAAATTTAGTTGCTAATCCCAATAAGCTATTCACTAACTTGTAAATATCGGTATACCGCCTGACGACTAATCCCAAACGCTTTCCCTAATGCCATTTTCGATGGATACTTCCCCTCCTTCCATGCTTGTCGTAAAGCTTCAGCTTGGTCAGGCTTTAGTTTATGCACCCGACCTTTGTACTTCCCCTGAGCAGAGGCGAGTTTTATTCCTTCCTTTTGCCGCTCTAAAATGATCTCACGTTCGAACTGTGCAAAAGCACCCATCATTTGAAGCATCAAATTATCCATCGGGGTGGATTCGGCTGTAAAAGTAATATTTTCTTTTACAAACTGGATGGCGATCCCTCGTTTGACCAGTTTATCTACTTCAGTGACCAAATCTTTTAGGCTTCGCGCAAAACGATCCATTGAATGTACAATCACCCTGTCCCCTTCCCGGACATAGTTCAACATTTCCTGAAATTTAGGTCGGTCAGTATTTTTACCTGAAGCACGGTCAACAAAAATCCGGTCGACCTCAATTCCTTCAAGTTGACGTCCAGTGTTTTGCTCGACAGAACTTACCCGGACATACCCTACTTTTTGGCCTTTCACTTTTTCACGCCCCAATTGGATAAAAATGAACAATTTCGTAAATTATAATTCTTTAACACTAAAGTTACATGTTACGTATGATTAAAAATCATTTAAATGATACATAATTTCATGAACTTTCAGATTGTAACTTTAGGGTATAGTCTAAAGTAACGAAATTAATATTCTGCTCCCGATAGAAACAACCGTACTCAGGGAGAGATTTTTTTGATGTGCCGGTGCCGACCCTTACCAGAAGGCACTGTTGCAAATAACCACGAATAGTAAGCTGAATACTCTTTTAGCTAAAGGTGCAGCATATGAATCCCTTCCATAAAATTTAGGCTTGTATACCCAGAAAAAGGGAGCAAGAGCAACAACAGCAAAATTGAATTTAGATCGTTTTTGGCGAAATGTCAGAACACAAACTTTATATGATCCAGTCGATTATAAATATCAAGAAATTGGCGAATGGGTTTTAACAGGAAAAATACCTGGTCCAAGTTTTTATTCGTAGGAAAAGCTAAAATTCAAATTATGGGCATTGTTTTACATGGACTCAATCAATATTTTTATCTGAATTGAGCCGTGTAAAATGCACTGGAATTTATTTTTGATGAATATTTTCTAAAGTATCAACCAAAGTTCGTGTGGTTTGATCGATTTCATAATTTACTTCATCGCCTATATGGGCTTTGTTGCACAAACCTAGCATCAAAAGCTTATTCAGCAATATAATTTCAAAATGAATAAGCCTGCCTCTAAAATCTACCGTACAACCAATTGGTCATCCTATAACCGAGCCTTAATTAACCGAGGTAATATTTCCATTTGGTTTGATCCAAAGACTCAGTGGTATGCACAATCACAAGGCAAGCAAGGTCGAAATCAAACCTACTCCGATACAGCGATTCAATGCTGCTTAATGATCAAATTACTATTCCGACTCTCTTTACGTATGGTCACAGGTTTTGTTCAAAGTCTGATTAAACTCTCTGGATTAGATTGGACAGCTCCGGATTATTCCACCCTTTGTCGTAGACAAAAGCATATTGATATTGCGATTAGCTATCAAAAAAGTAGTGATGGACTGCATCTACTCATAGACTCTACTGGTTTGAAGTTTCTTGGTGAAGGTGAATGGAAACGCAAGAAACATGGGGCTGAATATCGTCGCCAATGGCGTAAGCTTCACATTGCTATAGATGCTAAAACCCTGCAAATACGTGCAGTACAACTCACCACAAATAATGTCAGTGATTCTCAAGTACTCGAAGATTTACTTGCTCAAATTCCCTTGGATGAACCAATTGATTCTGTTTATACAGATGGTGCTTATGACACAAAGCACTGCCGACAAGTCATTTTAGATCGAGATGCACATGCGATCATTCCACCTAGAAAGAATGCAAAGCCTTGGAAGGATCAGCAAGCGAGGTCTATAGAGCGGAACGAATTATTAAAGACAGTCAAACGGCTAGGCAGATCGCTTTGGAAAAAGTGGTCTGGTTATCACCGTCGAAGTTTGGTTGAAACCAAGATGCATTGCATCAAATTATTAGGCGATAAATTAACAGCGCGGAGTTTTCCAAGTCAGGTGAATGAGATCCATGCACGCATGGCAGTCTTGAATAAATTCACAGAATTAGGTCGCCCTCATACCCAAGTTGTCTCTTAAGTTTGAGTAGCTTAAGGGAACTCAGCCTTTCAAACCTTTATGCAACAAAGCCTTGTGGAGAAAAAGAGCAAAAAAGATTGATGACCTGACATGTGCCTGCTTAACTTGGGAGAGTTAAGTGGTTTTTTTTAAATCTCAATATTTAAAGAAGTGTATTAACATTGTTGATATGACTAGGCTGCTCTAAGCCTTCCTAGGTATGATCCTGCTTTTATATGTTAAAGATAGAAGCTTATGAAAATTATTTATCATGTATCGCTTATTATTGCAGCAGTGACTTTGACTGCTTGTGCCGGCACTCCTAATACAGACGTTGTTCAGAAGCCTGAAATGATGAACAAATGCGTACCTGAAAGTGCAGCAGCATTAGCCCGTACAACACTATCGAGTGAAGCTGACATCAAATCAAAAACAAATGCTAAGGTCGTAAGACTTGTTGCACCTGGTCAACCTATAACTAAAGATTATCATCCAGGACGAGTAACAGTAATTGCTGATCCACAAACTAAAACTATTCTTAAGGCATTTTGTGGTTAAAAACTTAAATGCTATAGTGTACAAAACCTCCTTCGGGAGGTTTTTAGTTGTGAGCATTAAATCTGTATGGAATTTTTTAAACCTTAACTTTAAGAGAGCAATACTTTTCTTATTAAATATTCGGTTTAAATAGAATGTATAGAGATTGTAGTTAAGCCTACAGTCGAGGTTATCGTATTTGGTATGGTTACCTTTTTAATCCTGATAAGACAAAAGCTTATGAAAATTATCCAGAATTTATCTTTAATTCTAGCGGCAGTTGCATTGACAGCATGTGCAAATAATCCTGAACAGATGCCTTCTCAACAACCAAATACGATGACTAGCTGTATAACTGATGAAGCAACAAAGCTTGTGGGACAAACTGGTTTATCTGAAGCAGTAATTAAAGCTAAGACTAAAGCTGAAATTGTACGAATGGTTGCGCCAGGTCAACCAGTAACTTTAGATTACCGCTCAAATAGAGTTACGGTAGTCACCGATCCACAAACTAAAATTATCGTTCAAGTTTCCTGCGGCTAATAGCTAAAGACTAAACAAAAACCATCTTCGGATGGTTTTTTATTATTTGAAAAAGAGTAATGTCTCAATTCCTATGCTGTTTATTCGTAAGCGTCCGCTGAACCCCATGCCTATTTTTTAATTTGAGTTGGATTTCCAGCGATGTGGCAGTAATTCTTCTATTTGGGTCGCTTTATGCGTCGGCAGCCTTTTCAGCACATCACTTAAATAGGCATACGGATCCAGCCCATTCAGCTTTGCTGACTGGATTAAAGTCATGATGTTTGCCGCTCGCTGACCACTGCGCAGCGAACCTGCAAACAGCCAGTTCTTGCGCCCCAACGCCCAGGGACGCATCTGATTCTCGACCCAATTATTGCAAATAGGTAGATTGCCATCATCCAGATAGCGGCTTAAAGCTGGCCAACGCTTCAGAGTGTAATTGATGGCCTTGGCGGTGGGAGAACTCGATGGCACTGTCAGATGATGTTGGTTGAGCCATTCATATAGTTGTTGCATCACTGGTTGACTATGCTGTTGTCGGTATTCGCGGCGGTCTTCCGCTGTACCATCGGTCTTTTTCCTGAGTTCTGCTTCTATCGCATACAGTTTCTGAATCAGCACTAATGCCTGTTCAGCGACCTGACTTTTTTTGGTCACATGCAGTTCATGGAATTTACGACGCGCATGCGCCATGCAGCCCACCTCAATGACCTGACCTGATTTAAAGCGTGCTTTATAACCGCTGTAATCATCACAGACCAGATGGCCCTGCCAGTCTTTCAGGAACGCTTCAGCATGCTGACCTGAACGACTATCCTGAAAGTCATAGATCACGGCTTGAACTGGATTGTACTGTGTAGTGGCATAGGCCCAGACATAACCTTTCTTCGGTTTTTTATCATTCTCACCCATCCGCATGATGGTGACCGGCGTTTCATCGGCATGGATCACCCGCTGTTGCAGCACCACCTGTTTTAAGGCATTGGCCAGAGGTTCCAGTTCCACACCGCAGCGACCAATCCAGTCAGATAACGTGGATCTGGACAGATCAATGCCAGCCCGCTGATAGATCAGGCGCTGACGGTACAGCGGCAAATGATCGGCATACTTCGATACCAGCACATGGCTGAGCAGTTCAGGACTGGCAATACCTTTATCAATCACATAGGCGGGCATCGCTTGCTGAGTCAGGGTGTCGCACTGATCACAGACCCATTTGCCACGTACATGCTGTTCCTTATAGAACTGTGCCGGTCTGAAATGCAGTTTTTCACTGATATCTTCGCCGATACGACGTAACTGGCAGCCACAACTGCATTGGGTTGATGCAGGTTCATGCTCAATACGGATGGTGTGTAGATGATCTGGCAGTGGTCGACGTTTAGGTTTATTGGTTTTGGCTTTGTGTGTCACTGCATCGGTTTTATCTGCATTTAGCCGTTCCAGTTCTAGATCAACCGCGGCAATATCTTCTTCAACCGCTTCATCCCACAGGTGGATTTGTTTTGCAGTGAGATGTTCGTTTTTACTGCCGAATTTGTGCTGTTTAAATAGTACGAGTTCATGCTCGTATTTTTGATTGAGAATAGAAAGATGTTGAACTTTAGAATCTAATTGCTGATTGGTGACTTCAAGATGTTGAACTCTGGCATCTAATTGCTGGTTTGATTTTTCTAATTCTTGATTTGATTGTGCCAGAGACTGATGCTGCATCGCCAACTGCCTGGTGAATTCCAGCAGTTGTTCATGGGTCAGTTGGCTTAAGTCAGGCAGCGTATTCATGACCGCAGTATGCCTGAGGTCATGAGAAGAATGAAATAGAACGTTTGGAGAATAGCAGAATGGAACAGCCTGGTTTAAAGCATCGTCACCACCTGCTGTCGTCCAATGCGCTGCCAGGGCAAACCTTGGATCAGTGCCTGTAACTGTTCCGGGCTGAGGGCCACGGTTTCACCTTGGTGAACTTGAGCCCAGTGAAATTTACCCTGTTCCAAACGCCGGGCACACAGCCAGATGCCCAGTCCATCATGTACCAACACTTTCATACGATGACCACGTTTATTACAGAACAGGTAGGCGCAATGCGGTTTGATGTAGCCAAAGGCTCTCACCACCTGAGCCATGACAGTATCCATTCCTGCTCGCATATCCATGGGCTGGGTAGAGAGCCAAATTTCATTGATACGGATCATGTTGCCAGTGCCTTGAGTAATTCTGCCAAGGCAGGTATTTCTGATGTCTGCCATTTTAGCTGAATATCATTATTCGTATGAGGCACGGTGATACACAACGTGATCCTCTCATCAATAGGTTGGCTGATTGCAGCAGTGTAAGGCAAAGCAATAAATGCTGGATTCACATGAGTAGGATCTTGCACGGCACCATCATGATGGCTGAAGATCCTGATCCAACGACTGACAAGGTTGGCATTAATACTATGTTGCAGTGCGACCGAAGCGATCGAGGTATTAGGATTTTTACAGGCATTGACAATACTGAGTTTGAATTCTTTGCTGTATGTTCTGCGTTTTTTAGCAACAGGAGGTGTTGCTGAATATATATCCATGTTCATGGATTAAGTCCCCACTTGTTTTTAGGTGGGAACTAAATTAAGGCTTATAGGATGAATTCAGAAGGTGTGTTCAGCGGACGCTTACGATATTCCTGCTTCTAAAACAGCCTTATTGCTTAACTTGAACCGTAATACCATCAACTATTGGTACATGCTTTTTAGAGAAGCAATCTACGATCATCAAACAGATTTAAGAGCAAAGTTTGTAGGTTCTATTGAAGTTGATGAGAGCTATTTTGGAGCAAAAAGACAACGTGGTTTTCATGGGAAGTTGAAGCGAGGTCGAGGGTAAGCGTCCGCTGAACACACCTTCTGAATTCATCCTATAAGCCTTAATTTAGTCCCCACTTAGAAACAAGTGGGGACTTAAATTTATGACTACAAATCATCAGACATCCATCGCATCTCTTGCGA
>NZ_JAYFSK010000086.1:0-7057 GCF_041464035.1 Acinetobacter sp. AL9
CAAACTCTTCAGTTAAAATCATTTTGAAGTTTTAATCTAAACTTCCAAATCTGGCTCATCAATTTTCTGACTTAAATTTCGCTCAAATAAACTTCGAGTAATTTAAACCAATCAATCAATGAAATATCTTCGATTAATCAATCAGTAAAAATCCACACAAGTTGTTCTTCATAATCTCTTAATGATCTTCTCGATGCTTCGTCAGCATCAAGCTAGGTCGGCTATACTACTCCCTATTTCTAGAAAGTCAACACGCAATGTTGATTTTATTTTCAAACCCATCTACTCAAAACAAACTCAATTAATCTTAAATCAATCAACCAAGCTATTGTTTTTCAACAAGTTTTTATCAACATCACCGCCGATGGATGTGCATTATAGGCCAAATATTTTGCCATGCAAGGCTTTTTGTAAAAGAAATATTTCGAGTGTTTATTTTATAAACCCAAAAATAGATAAACTACTGTTTTAACTTATAAATTTATTTTAATAAAAATCTAACTAATTCTTTTAAACACAGCCCAAATACTTAAACAACTGTTTTATAAGTAATTATTATCACAAAAAAGTAAAAAGCAGAGCCTAAGCTCTGCTTTTGGTTTAAATAAAGTCCAAATTAGAACTTCATACTGATACGCGCCCAATAGTTGCGACCACTATTATTAAATTGTTCAGTAACTGGTAAACCTGTTCCTGACGCACCCATTTTGTTTAGATGCTCGGTATAGGTTTTATCCAGTACGTTATCAACACCCACAGACACATCAACACCTTTACTTAGGTTATAACTACCATTTAAAGACAACACGCCAAAGCCACTGCTCTCTTTTACATCATAACCAACAATATTCCCTTGATTTTGGCTGAAACGACTTTGACCATCAACAACACGTAATAATGCACCTAAAGTATATTTATCCTGAACATAGCGTAGGTTTAAACGTCCTTCCAAAGGTGAAATTTGTGGTAACGGCGTATTGTCTGTGGTGTTTTCACCCCACGCATACATAGCACTCACATCAGCTTGCAAAGCATCGGTAAATTGATAACCCATACCAACTTCTGCCCCAGCAATGGTTGCATCCACATTACGAGAATCTGCGGCATTTTTCATCATTGGAACCATTACAGTTGGGTCATAGCTCATAAGAATGAAGTCATTAATCATCCCTACATAAGCCGATGCCCAAGAACTGAATGCACCATGTTCGTGCTGATAACCTAGATCGAGTTGTAAGGTTTTTTCAGTATCTAGATTTTTAAAAGTCGTACCTTCAACACCGTTTAAATCTGTTCTAAACAATTCCCAATAATCAGGAACACGCTCTACATAACCCAAGCCAACATACGTTTTGGCATCATGATGTGGGTGCTGATTTTCCAAACGAATAAAGCCACTTGGCAAAGTTTCTTTACGTTGTTGAGCTGTTTGCACTGCGTCAACTTCGACCTGATCAACACGTATACCTGTGACTAATTTATTTTGATCATTGAGTTGATAACTCAATTCACCAAAACCACCATAAGATTGAAATTCCATATCAGTTGTTACTGGAGAATTCATCATTGCTTTAGTTGCATGATACATCCCACCAGCATGTTTATTATTTTGACTATCTAAGCCAGTAATAAATTGAAGCTTATCCCACTCATGTGTCACCGCCATACGCGCATTTAAAGTACGGCGTGTAACTGTCATAGCTTTGTTAGGCTCATCAACTTGGCGTAAACTAAAATTATCCATTACATGATCGTTAAAACTATAATTCACCTGTGCTTCAATTTTCTTAATCACATCGGTAATATTTTTCTTTTCTACACGTAAACCTAAACTTTCACGGTCAAATTCAGCACCATCCATTGTACGGCCCGCATAAACCACTTCAGCATCACCACGACCACCTGTCAGTTCTAGCCAAGTATTTTCATCGGGTGTCCAACCTAAAGCCACATCGGCATTCCAACGCTCCCAATCTGAAGGAACAGTTGTACCATTGCCATCTTTATAGCTGTCTGCCACAGAACGGTTGGCGTTTAAACGAATGTATTTCTGCGCATCGCCCGCTGCTGCTTCAATATTATGATCCAAACGACCAAATGAACCCATCAAAACACTGGCTTGTCCACGATAGTTTTGACCTTCACCAAATTGTTCAGGCTTACGCTCAAACAATACCGTTGCTGCCGAACCTGTGTTGGCATATTGCACCGTTTGCGGGCCTTTAATGACGGTAATTTCATCAAAACTTTCTGGTGAAATATAAGAGGTTGGTGAATCCATACGACTCGGGCATGCACCTAAGTTTTCAGAACCATCGGTTAAAATTTTAATACGTGAACCAAACATGCCGCGGAAGGTCACATCGCCATTGGTACCCGCACCACTGTTGACAGCACTAAAGCCAACGATGCTTTGCAAATAGTCTGCACCATCTGTGGCTGGAATCGGCTGAATGGGTTGTTTTGGATTAGCACGAACCACCAAACCATTGGCATCATTGCCCTGTTGTGCGGTTGCAACAATAGGCGCAAGACTATGCGTATTCGCAGACAGCATACTTTGATCGGCAAACGCACTTGCTGAATAGCAGGCAACACAAACTGCAGCCGCAATGGGCTGTAATAAAAATTTAGGCTGAGCCATTTTATTTCTCACTTCAAAACATAAATACAGTTAGGGTCAAAGCAGACCCGAAAAACATTGAATTTATGCAAAGTGAGGTGGAGCACGTCCCTGCGGAAGTAAAAAGAGTTGCTGAAGTGCAAACCAAACATGTTGAAAGCGTTTTTGGAAAGCCAAAAGACGCACCTGAATGCGATCAAGTACTTCTTTAAGCTCTAATTCAGGTGGTAGGACTAAATTGCCATATACCGTACAGTACTGACATTGATGTGAAGCATCGTGATGATGATGTTCGTTTTGTGTCGTAACTTGTTGTTGATCTGCATGTAGATGTGAGCTGTGCACATCATGCCCCACAGCAGTCATTGTTTTGTGTGGCAATAAAAGTGCACGCGTGATGGTTTCACAGACTGGTGCAACTTGATATTGCTCAGGCAGCAAAGGCTGTAAAAAAACAGCAATCTGTAAAAAAACTGCGATAAATGAAAGCAGTAAACCACTACGCAACAACAAAAACATCTATCCTGAATTTGTGTGGCACAAGTATAACAAAGCCCAATCGAAATTGGGCTGATTTTTAGGCTTTGGTCTAAACTTGTGCGTCTAGTCTTCTTGATTGTTCTACGTCTTAACGCTTGACCGCGACTTTTTCTTTCTGACGCTGGCGCACTACTTTTTCGACTTTTTCACGGGCACGCTGACGCTTGAGCGGCGATAAATAATCGACAAATAATTTGCCATTTAAGTGATCCATTTCATGTTGGATGCAAACAGCGAGAAGTTCATCCGCTTCTAGCGCAAAGGATTGGCCCTCAAGGTTAATCGCTTCAATTTTTACACGTGACGGACGCTCAACTTTGTCGTATATTTGAGGCACTGACAAACACCCTTCTTCATACGGTTGGGTCTCTTCAGTCAATGCGGTAACTTTGGGGTTAATGAAGACCATGGGTTGATCTTTATTTTCAGATAAATCCATGACAATCAGCTGAATATGATGATCGACCTGCGTTGCAGCCAGACCAATTCCGGGTGCGGCATACATCGTTTCAAACATATCTGCAGCAAGCTGACGAATCTCGTCGGTGACTTCTTCGACTGGTTTGGCAATGGTACGCAGACGGGGATCCGGGAAACTTAAAATAGGTAATAAGGCCATGGGACATCCTCACTTATGCCATTGATCAAAAAACCGAATGAAGGAATGCTTCATCAAAAAAATGTGTGTAAGATCGTTATTATAACGCAACTACATACATAATTTTAGGAATTATGATAATGAAAAAGGTTTTGACAGACACATCCTCTTTTCGTGTCTTGGGGTTTAAAAAGCAAGTTTTAGCACTCGCAGTATGTCTCACAGTGGGACTTGGTGCGATCAGTGTGGCTGAAGCAGCACCTGCACGAAACATCAATCCGCCTGCCTTAAAAGCCAGCGCACCAAATGTGTATGTGGTAAAAAAAGGCGATACCTTATGGGATATTTCCAAAAAATTCCTGAACAATCCATTACGTTGGCCTGAAATTTGGGCAAGTAACCGTCACGTAAAAAATCCACACTGGATTTTCCCAGGTGACCGTTTGTTGATGTGTACCTACGAAGGTCGCCCTATTATTGGTAAAGATGAAGGCGATGGCTGTGAAGGCATTATTCGTCGTTATGCAGGCAAGAGCACCAATTTACAGCCGCAAATTCGCGTGGAGTCTTTAAATAATACCATTCCTGTGATTCCACTTGACTACATCAAACACTGGTTAGAGCGCAGCAGCATTATTGCCGCAGATGCGTTACAAGGCACACCATATATTTTAGGTACTTCTGATCAACGTGTTTTAGCTGCTAAAGGTCAAAGTGTGTATGCACGTGGTGCAGGTCTGGAAGTAGGTCAACGCTACGGTGTATATCGTGAAGGCGAACCGTACATGCTGACCGATGCCAATGGTCAAAAATTCAATGCAGGCATTGAACTCACTCAAGTTGCTGCAGGTATTGCAGTACGTGGTGAAAATGACATCACCACACTTGAATTGACCGATACCTACAATGCCGAAGTGCGTCGTGGTGATCGCGTCTTACCAATTTATGACCCAATGCTGCCAACCTTGTTCTACCCAACGCATGCTGAAAATGTCAGCACAGGTGGTCAAGTGCTACGTGTGATGGGTTCGATTGGTACTGCAGCAAAACACAGTGTTGTGGCAATTGATCGCGGTACATTACATGGCGTGCAATCTGGTCATGTGTTTAGCGTAGCGCAAAAAGGCGAAGTGGTCACCGACCCGAAAACCAAAGAACGTGTTCAGCTTCCGGGCGAACGTATTGGCAATATCATGGTCTTCAAGAGCTTTGACCACATTAGCTATGCCTATGTTTTAGACAGTGAATTACCAATTAAAGTCGGTGCGAGCTTACAAGCACCACGAATGGACGACTAAAACGGTTTAAGATGGTGATGTTGAATTCATTCAGCCCACAGCAAATCAACTACATTTTGTTGTGGTATTTGGTTCAACATTCACTGTCTAGTTTTTCCAAACTCGTACAACATTATGGTTCCGTGGCTGCCGCAGTGCAGCCCGAACACCTCCTCACATGGTCAGATGTGCGCATTCATGCCAACCATCTACAACGCGCCAAAGAATATCTCAGCCCAACAGGGCAACTCGCCTTTGAACAATGTCTGAATCAACTGCAACAGCAGTGCGATTTTATTCTAACTTTGGACGATGCGGACTATCCCAATCAGTTACGACCCTATTCCAACAAGCCACCCATTTTATTTGGGCAAGGCAATGCACAGGCTTTGTTGCAAGCGCAAATTGCGATTGTCGGCAGTCGCAAAGCCAGCCCGCATGGTCGGCAAGTGGCTTATGATTTTGCTTATTATTTAAGTGAACAAGGGTTCTTTATCAATAGTGGTTTGGCACAAGGTATTGATGAAGCCGCACATCAAGGTGCTTTGCAACATCAACGTACCATTGCAGTCATGGGCACAGGTTTGGACAGCACTTATCCAAGTGCACATCACAGCCTGCGCCAAAAAATTGTAGAATCTGATGGTGCCGTGATTACGGAGTTTTTACCACAGACTAAGCCCTTACAGCAACATTTTCCACGACGTAACCGTATTGTCAGTGGACTAAGTTTAGGCGTGATTGTTGCTGAAGCCAGTTTAAATAGTGGCTCGCTGATTACCGCGAAACTGGCAGCAGAGCAAGGCAAATTAATTTTTGCCATTCCAGGACATATTTACAGTGAATTTCATCAAGGTTGCCACCAATTGATTCGTGAAGGTGCAATTTTAGTGGATCATCCTGAACAAGTGATTGAAGATTTAGCCCTACCCACCCAATGGCAATATCAACAAAACCAAATAGCATCAAGCCAAAATCAGACTACAGCAGCTTCAACAAAAGCAAAATTATCTACACCACCGACTGAAGCAATACTTCAAACCACCACAACAAAAACAGCAGATACAAGTACACCGCATATTCCCGAGCATTTATTGGCACTGTATCAACAACTGGATTGGGTCGGACAAAGCATCGATCACTTGGCACAGCAACTGAATTTAGATATTGCCACACTCACCAGCGCATTAATGGAACTGGAACTCATGGGCTTCTGTTTACAACAATCAGGTTTATATCTGCGTTGTCGTCCACTCAAATAAGGTTCACAATAAGCGCCTATTTCACGTTTCTGTTTAGGTAAAACTCCCATGATTACAACTTCTGTCACCGAAGCCGCTGCATGTCTACAACAAGGACAGGTACTGGCCTATCCTACAGAGGCGGTTTGGGGATTGGGATGTGATCCATATAATCAACAGGCATTTTTGGAAATTTTGCGTCTGAAACAGCGTCCGATTGAAAAAGGTGTGATTTTACTGGCAGGACATCTGTCACAAGTAGAGCATTTGCTGCAGGATTTAAACCCCGAAATGCGAGATCGCGTAATTGCGTCATGGACGAATACTTATCCCACAGATCGAGCAACCACCTGGCTATTACCCAGCACAGCCGCAATTCCAGAGTGGATTACAGGTCAACACCCCAAAGTAGCGGTGCGCGTAACCAATCATCCTTTATGTATGGCGTTATGCCATGCCTTTGATGGCTTTATTGTATCGACCAGTGCCAATCCTGCGGGACTTGCCCCTGCACGCTCTTTGCAAGAGACAACGCAATATTTCCATCAACAATTGCACTACTTAAATGGTGATTTGGGTTTAAGCCAGCAACCTAGCCGTATTTTAGATGCAGAGAGTGGGGCAGTGATTCGCGCCTAGCTTTAGACAAATTTTAGTTGACATCCTCCCCGACCTAAAGGACGGAGATTCCTACTGCTAGACGCTCATGTCCGAGCGCAAGAATATTCAGTGCGGAATTTACATCCCGATCATGGAGCGTACCGCACTCCACACACTG
>NZ_JAYFSK010000087.1:0-6839 GCF_041464035.1 Acinetobacter sp. AL9
AAGAACGGACTGACCGCTACAAGTCGGAACTGACCGACTCAGGCTCTAGTTACACGCTTGGCAACAAGACATTAACAGAGTGCGAATTAGTCCTTGACTATGTTTGACTACATTTTAAGGAACAGCAGCAGCTACAACGACCTACTGAATAAAGTCATTGGCGATGTGCAAAATCAAAGAACTTTTTTATAAGCCATGCCTCGCATGGCTTTGATTTATGTATTTTTAGCCTGTAAGGCATCTAACTTTTTCAACACTTCTGCCACAGCTACCATCGCAAAACTGGACGTGACCACCACCGCCGAACCATAGCCGCCACAGCGCAAGCCTGCGCTTGGGCATACATCGGCACTAGAAAATGGATTGTCGATGGAATACACACAGGTAATCCCAAACTTTTCTTTTGGCTTTTTACAAATACCTTTGCTGCGTAATTGGGCGCGCAATTTGGCCAACATTGGGTCTTGTTCGGTTTTAGATAAATCTGCCACTCGAATTTTCAACGGATCAAGTTTGCCACCAGCACCACCCGAAACAATCAGTGGAATCTTGTTAAAACGACAATGCAGCATCAACGCTAGTTTAGCTTTTACGTCATCAATGCAATCTAAAATCAAATCAGGTGCAGTCGCCAATAACGCTTTGACGTTATCTGGACTGAGGTAATCATCGACCAAATTAATTTTGATACGTGGATTAATAGAACGGCAACGCTCTGCCATGACATTAATTTTTTCATGCCCCAAGGTTGAGCTCATGGCAGGCAATTGACGGTTAATGTTAGATGCTGCGACCACATCCATATCCACCAATGTCAGCTCGCCGATACCCGTACGTGCCAACGCCTCAACCGCCCAAGAGCCGACACCGCCAATTCCTATCACCATGACATGACTTTGGGCATAATGCTGAAAAGCACTGTCGCCATAAATTTTGGCCACACCTGCAAAACGGCGTTCATATTCATCATCTTGAAGAAGATCTGTCATGCTGCAATCAAATTTAATTTCAAAGTGTGGGCATTTTACTGCGTTTCGCAGACTTCGTGTTGTTTCATCTAAAGTTTAGGCAGGTCTAATACTTGAACACTATTCTGCCAAAGCTGTGCGGCTAAAGTTTGCGGTGCAATATCTAAACAATCCGCTAAACCTTCAAGCACATAAATCAGGTTCGCAGGGGTATTTCGGGTTCGTGATTGAGTATCTGTCTGACAACATAAAGGCGTCATATCGGGGCAGTCGGTTTCCAAAACCAAATGTTCAGCACCAATTTCCTGCACAACACGGCGCAGTTTTTTTGCATTGGGATTGGTAATCTGCCCTGTCACACCAATTTTAAAGCCCAATTTGATCAGTGCTTTGGCTTCTTCTACCCCACCGCTAAAAGCATGTGCAATGCCACCAAACTGAAATTGTTGCTGTTTGAGTATTTTTAAGGTTTCGGCATGAGCCTTACGAATATGTAGCAGTACAGGTTTTTGTCGATGGCGTGCGATTTCCAATTGCGCGGCAAAAAAATCTTGCTGCTTTTGAAACGCTTCAGGCTGTTTATGTTCAACCAAAAAAGTGTCTAAGCCAATTTCACCCACCGCGACACAATGCTGTTGTTGCAAAAACTGTTCTAAATCTTGTAAATGTTGGTCTTGATGTTGTTCGATATAAAAAGGATGCAAGCCTGGTGCAAGATGACTTTGTGGCACATGCTCAAGTTGGTTTAAAAACTGTTGTGTAGAGATTAAATCTTGAAAACGTGATTGTACAAAGCCAATCAGTACCAAATGTTCTACGCCTGCTGCCTTGGCCGCATACGCCAATTGCTCCCGATCTGAGTCAAAATCAGGTACATCAAAATGGGTATGCGTATCAAACAGCGCAATGCTCATATTAAGATTTCGCTTTGGTTGTGTTTACTGCACTGGCTTCGGCAGATTTTGCGGTTGCTTCAGAGGCTGCTTCTGTTACAGGCAAATACGCAGCTTTTAAAATCCCCTGCAGTTCTGCATACGGAATGGTTAAACGCGGTAAACCAACGACATAAGGGCCTATTTCATATTCTGCGTATTGCAGAATTAAACCCTGTTGACCTAAATAGTAATTTTCCGACAGCTTAAATTTCCACGCTTGTTCATATTCTTGCACATTGGTGGAAAGTTCAGATGCGATGACCCATTGTTTAAACGCTTCGTAGGCTTTGCGCTCCAATTGTGGACGCTGCTTCTCTAACAGAATGTCATTTAACAATACTAATTTTTTCTGTTCTAAATCAAAATTATAGTATTGCTGTGCCGATGCACCATGCGCTCCTCCCAAATAACTACTGCTATTCAGTACCACGGTTGCCAAAGGCTGATCTGCATTCAAAATTTTAGGCTTAATCATCAAACTGATTTTATGATTTGAGCTTAAAGCTTTCAGTTCCTGATCAAGTACCAAAAAGCTTTGCACATAAGGCACAGTTTGTTTTTCTAATTTTTGCGCCAAAGTTTCCACTTGTGCAATGGCTGCTGCAGTGGGGTTGCTGGCAGGTGCATCTGCAGCACTGGCTGCTGTATTTTCACTGGCTGCATTCTCAACTGCTATAGCCTCAGAAGCCGCCTGCTGTGGTGCAATTTCTAAAATTTGTGCCAATTCTTGAATAATTTTCTGATCAATAAAATGGTCGATAAAGGCCTGATTACTATTCAAACGCTCAATTGAAATTTCAGGGCAGTTATTCCCTTCACATTTAGGCAACGACAAATTCAGTTTTTCAGTATCCCCGACCAGTTTTAAGCTTTGTTGTTCCGCCTGCGTCTGCTCTGGCTCGACTGTTTCTGGTTCGGTTTTCTTTGGCTGACATGCAGTAATCCCTAGCGTTGTAATTAAAATACTGATCGCCAAAATACTTTTATTTTTCAACATGGATCCAACCTTGATTTCATCTATTTTTGCTTGTCACCGTACTCACCTACTAAAACATAGATGGATAGATGTCTGCTTTTAAAACTTGTTGTGTTTGTGCTTTGCTTAGGTAAATATCTAACTGCGTGCCATCTTTGACAATTTCATGAGTGCGATAATGCAATCCTAAGCCCTGATCATCAAAAAACCAATCTGCCTGCCCCCAGTATAATTTGGCAGGTGCTGCTTTTTGCACGTCACTGCTTTGTGTTTTGAGCCAATCCTGATAGGCCTGCTGTACAAAAGTATTCATACGGGTTTGTTGTTTGGCATCAATCACATCTAAAACAGACAAGGCTTTTTGCTGCTTCCGATCTGCCACAAAGAAATAATAGCGTTCCTTGACTTGCGTGCCTTCCTGTTTGCTATCTACCCCGACTTGCAACAAAACATATTGATTGCGTTGATATGCCATACGGGTGTACATCGCCAATTCATAAGCTTTATTTTGATCTAATTGTGCCTGCCAAGCATCGGATTTTTTCACATAGGCATCTACGGCTTGCTGCAAATTCATGTTTTGTTTTAAGCCAATTTGGTCTTGAATCACCATGGCCTGATTTTTTGCAATCCAACTGTTGAGCCATGTATCTTGGGTATTTAAAGTTTGTACTTCTAATTCAATGCAGTTTTTATTTTCACAAAATGGCAAGGCAATTTCTGCCGCCTGTTGCTTGATATTCAAATACGGTAAAACATCCGCTTGATCTTTCTGAAAAATAGACGTTTGCTCATCTGAGTTTTGATCTTGTTTAGATGAGTCACAGGCGCTAAGCAAAACCATCCCGCTCAAAATTGCACCCAGATAAACCGATTTTTGCTGCATGATTTCCCCAATTCATTTATCAAAAATAATCTTTAATCTTTTACCGCCCCCATAATAAAACAGCTTCCTAAAGAAGCTGTTTTAATTTTGAAACTTTTAGGCATGCCGAACATTCATCTGCGCTACGCTGATTGCATCTGCCAGATTAAGCATCATCAACCTGAGGCTTAGTGCTCGCGTGTATTTCTAAACTCAATGTCAGGGTAACGCTCTTGCATTAACTGTAAATTCACACGACTTGGCGCGAGATAAGTTAAGTGACCACCACCATCGACAGACAACTGATCGTGGGCTTTTTTCTTAAATTCGTTAAACTTTTTCTCATCGGCACAAGACACCCAGCGTACCGTGTTGATGCTGACAGGCTCGTAAATACAATCGACTTTGTATTCTTCTTTCAGGCGATAGGCGACGACTTCAAACTGTAGCACACCAACAGCACCTACGATTAAATCATTGCTGTTTTGTGGCATAAAGACTTGCGTTGCACCTTCTTCTGAAAGCTCTTTAAGGCCTTTTTGCAGCTGTTTGGACTTCAATGGGTCTTTCAAGCGTACACGACGGAACATTTCAGGTGCGAAGTGCGGAATCCCTGTAAATTGCAACTTTTCACCCGAAGTGAAGGTATCGCCAATTTGAATCGTCCCGTGGTTATGTAGACCAATAATGTCGCCCGGCCAAGCTTCTTCGAGGTGCTGACGGTCACCTGCCAAGAAGGTCAAGGCATCGCTGATACGTACATCTTTATCAATACGCACATGCTTCATTTTTAAGCCTTTTTCATACTTGCCTGAACAGATTCGCATGAAAGCAATACGGTCACGGTGCTTCGGATCCATATTGGCCTGAATTTTAAAAACAAAACCACTAAAGCCTTCTTCATTGGCTTCTACAATACGGTCTTGCGTTGGATGTGCTTTTGGCGGCGGCGCATATTCACTGAATGCATTCAATACATGATCTACACCGAAGTTACCCAAAGCCGTACCAAACAGCACTGGTGTTTGACGACCCGCTAAAAACTCTTCACGGTCTAAAGGCTCATTCGCCATTTGTACCAATTCAAGTGATTCTTCAAATGCCGCCCATGCCAATTCACCTACTTTTTCACGTAGGTCTGCATGGTTATAGCCATCACGTACTTCAATTTCAGGAATGGTTGAACCAAAACCTGATTTGTACACATAAAACTTTTCTTCGATGAGGTTAAACACCCCTGCGAAATCACGCCCTGTACCCATTGGCCAAGTGATTGGCACACACTTAATTTTGAGGACATTTTCAATTTCATCCAACAACTCTAATGGTTCACGAATTTCGCGGTCCATTTTGTTGACGAATGAAATGATGGGTGTGTCACGCATACGACACACATCCATTAATTTAATGGTACGGTCTTCGACACCTTTCGCACCATCAATCACCATCAGTGCAGAGTCCACCGCAGTTAGAGTGCGGTAAGTATCTTCAGAGAAATCTTCGTGCCCTGGGGTATCGAGCAGGTTAATCATTTTGTCTTTATACGGGAATTGCATCACCGAAGTTGTAATGGAAATACCACGTTCTTTTTCCATTTCCATCCAGTCAGATGTTGCGCCACGATCTGACTTACGGCTTTTTACCATCCCTGCAACTTGAATGGCTTGTCCCCATAACAGCAGTTTTTCTGTCATGGTGGTTTTACCAGCATCGGGGTGGGAAATAATCGCGAAAGTACGTCGCTGTGCGACCTGCGCCGCTAACTCATCTTTAAAACTCATGCAAGACACCTACTGCAGAACTGCAGTGTATAAGATCAAAATGATCAATATGAAAAATTGGCGTAATTGTAGCAGATTTGAATCAAATTTTATTGATTGTTGATATGTTCTAATTTATCCATAACTGAGAATATAGTTATTTTTTCAATCTATACTTTTGCTTTGGGCTTTTCGGTTTTTCTGGAATCGTACGCTCAATCAAACCTAATTCTATGGCAGTATTCAGATAATTCTTTTGGAATGTTGCTCTATGAGTTAAACCTAACAACTGCATTAACTCAGCCAAGCTATATTCACCTTGTTCCATCACTGAAATTAAACGTTGGACTTGGTCGTTCACTTGTACGCTAGCTTGAGCGGCAGCATGATCACCATTTTGAGCGGTTTCATTTGAACTCAACATTGCATCCAAAATCATTTGCAAAATAAATTCTATAAATACTGCTGAATCAGTCCGATCAGTGCTTGCTTGTAAAGCTTCGTAATAAGCTTTTTGATTTTGGTAGATCAGACTTTCCACAGGAATATTGGCAAAGATTGGATTCCACCTGCTCAAAATCAATGTCTGCCACAGCCTTCCCATCCGCCCATTACCATCTGCGAATGGATGAATAAACTCAAACTCATAATGGAATACTGAACTTTGAATGAGTGGATGCACATCACTATCATTCAACCAACCAAGTAGATCAGCCATAAGACGATTGATCTGATTCGCAGGTGGCGCCATATGCACCACACGATCACCTGACATTACACCGACACCACCATGACGATATTGACCGACTTCATCAATCAAGCCTGTCATCAAAACTTGATGTGCTTGTAATAGGTCTGCTTCTTGGCTCGGTTGCCACTGCTGAAATGCTTCATAGGCTTTGATAGCGTTACGCACTTCCTGTACTTCTTTTGGAGGTGCAATTACTGTTTTACCATTAAGGATTGCCGTGATTTGCTCAGTGCTAAGCGTGTTACCTTCAATCGCAAGTGAACCTTGAATGGTACGAATACGATTAGCTTTTCTAAGTTTTAAATTTTCTTGGATTTCTTCTAAAACAGTCAAACGCCCTATATTCTCACTGATCTGAGCAATCAAATGAATGATTTTTGAGGTGATAGTATAAGGCGGTTGGTATTTCATATTCCCTCAGTGCGCACCAGAATTATTCATCAAAACACTAATATTTACCCGAATTACGGATAAGAAAAGCCCTTGAAAAAAAGGTAGTTAGAGCCATTTAGAAAGTTACGACACAACCCAAAGGCTCTAACTACCATGTACGATTTTACAGAAATTTTTTGTATTGTTGATGA
>NZ_JAYFSK010000088.1:0-6649 GCF_041464035.1 Acinetobacter sp. AL9
TAGCAAGAGTGAACCACCTGATCCCTTCCCGAACTCAGAAGTGAAACCTCTTCGCGCTGATGGTAGTGTGGGGTTACCCATGTGAGAGTAAGTCATCGCCAGCTCATTATTCTAAACACCCTCAACTCACGTTGAGGGTGTTTTTTATGAGGGAAAGAAAATACTAAGAAGAAAAGTAGAAAAAGAAAGGAAAATAAAACCATCTGAGGATGGCTTTAATTCAACGGGTATTGGCTACTTTATTAAGCTAGTAAGTCAAAATTAAAGTGCATCTTTTAAGTTTTTTTGGTGCTGTTTGACTTGTTTCGCGTAGCGTTTACCTTGCTTTTTCATTTTTCGATTACTATTGTAGCCAGTAGGTCCCACATTGTAATAGGCCAAAGCTTTAGGCCATTTACCCGACTGATTTTTATAATGATTTAAAATAAATGTACCACAGTTGATATTGGTATGTTCATGGAATAAATCGCCAGGACAAGTCTGCTGCCAATAACGTGGAATAATTTGTGTGAACCCAACTGCACCTGAAGGTGAAACAGCATAGGCACGATAATTCGATTCTTGTCTAATAACTGCAGCGACAAGCAGAGGATCAACATTATGTTGTTCTGCACTTTGTACAATGATTGGTGCTACACGATTTGCTGTATCAGGATGCACAGCATAAGCCTTTTGGATCCCTGTAGAAAGTTTAGCTGAGCGTTTTGCAAGAGAGCCACCTCCTAGTGGAGAGCAGGCTGCTAACGTTAAAACAGTACAACCAATACTGAATATTTTTATAGATGGATATTTTCTAAATGCATTAAAAATCATATTAAAACTATATCTGTCATTTTGGCGTATGTGAGTATATATACTGATTTTGAGGTGAGCGATTGGTTCAGTCAAGTGAACTGAAGATTTGAATTGTATCGTGTCAGCATAATACAGAGGTTTCGTTTTGTTTTATCGAATGATTGGATAAACCAATGGAGTCTGATCTATCCTTAGGTTTTAATAATATGTCAAATTGATGACAAGTTTTTTATTTAATATAAACTATTGGAATAGAACAAATAAACTGCAATTTTAAGATAAAAGTACGTACAATATCGACTTTTTAGCACTTTGAAAATTGCTTATTGCACAGGGAGTAAGTGTGTTAGAAGTCTTTGTACAATTATGTGGTGGTATTGGCCTATTTTTGATTGGTATGACCATGATGACGGACAGCTTAAAAGATATGGCAGGGGAAACCTTGCGTATTTGGTTGTCTAAGTTCACAGGTTCACCCATTAAAGCTGTGCTTTCAGGCATCGGTTTAACCTTAATTGTACAATCTTCTACAGCAACGACTTTAGCCACAATTGGTTTTGTCAGTGCGGGTATTCTTACTTTTGCTCAGGCAATTGGTGTCATTATTGGCGCGAATATTGGCACAACCAGTACGGGTTGGATGGTGGCATTTTTAGGTGTTAAATTTTCCATCACCAGTTTTGCATTACCTTTGCTGGGTTTGGGTGCAATGCTCAAATTATTTAGTCAGGGGCGAGTTGCATTATTTGGAATGACATTGGCAGGTTTTAGTCTGATTTTCCTTGGCATTGATATGTTGCAAGTTGCCATGTCAGGTTTTGCTGAACGTGTCGATTTATCAGTATTTTCAAGTAGATCTTTGATTGCGCAACTCAGTTTGGTTTTGGTCGGTATTATCATGACCATTCTGTTGCAATCTTCAAGTGCTGCAATTACCGCGACCTTAGCAGCATTGGCCAGTGGTGCGATTGATTTGCAACAGGCTTTAGGTTTGGTGATTGGACAGAATATTGGTACGGTGGCGACAGCCATTATTGCTGCAATTGGTTCAACTGCAAATGCCAAACGTACTGCAGCGGTTCATGTGATTTTTAACATCATTTCAGCCATTTTTGCTTTTATTATTTTAAAACCGTTATTTCTTGAGCTAACACAAAATCAACGTCTTATGGCAACATGGGACAATGTGGTGATTGTTGCTGCATTTCATACAGCATTCAGTATTTCTGGTACTTTGATTATTTTGCCTTTTATCCGTCAGTTCGAAAAACTGATTATGAAAATTATCCCAGATCAAACTCAATCGGTTTTATGTTATCTCGATCAAGCGAGTTTATCTGTGCCCGCCTTGGCTATTCATGCTGCATCAAAGGTGATTTACCATAGTTTGTATGACGTTTTGGTGATGCTAAAACTGGCTATCCAAGAGGGAAGATTACCTTCAAAAGTACGTTTATTACAGCTAGATGAAGTACTCATTCAAGTCCAACGCTATTTGGAAGAAATGTCGATTTCAGAAAATGAAGCCGATCAACAGCGTTTAATGGCGATGCTTCGTTTGATGGTGTATTTACGTGTTTTACGAAGTGATTTGGAAAATATTACTTTAGCAAAAGAAATACGCACCCAACCTGCAATTTATCAAGTTGGCTTAGATTTTGTACAAATTCTTGATGAACATCTAAAAGAAATGGATGATTTTGATGTGCATAAACATGTACTAAGTCTAAATACCGAATTATCTAATTTGAAAAAATGGACAGAAGATCAACGTGCCGAAAACCGTGAAAAAGTGCTGCAATATATTGCCGTGAATCAGCTCAATGCTGCGACAGGTTTAGAGTTGTTGGCGGCACAACGTTGGTTGGATCGCGTGATTGCGCATGCACAGCGCTTAGCTAACGTGTTGGTTGAAAATTCACGTAAACCAAGTTAATGATTTTAGGCTATTTTTTCGATAGTTACTTTTATATTTAAAAATGGCCTAAGCGAATTCACTTTTAATCTCAATCAAGCGTATAATTTGAGCATCGTTTTTTACAGTATTTTTTCAATGACTCCAGCAGCTAAACTTTTAAAAGCCAAGAAAATTCAATTTTCTATGCATGAATATGAACATGATCATAATGCTAAAAGTTTTGGTTTAGAAGCTGCGGAGAAGTTAGGCTTAGATGTCACAGAAGTATTTAAAACTTTATTGGTCAGTGATGATAAGCATTATTTTGTGGCGATTTTACCTGTCCATTACCAATTAAATCTTAAAAAAGTTGCGGCTGCTTTTCAGTGTAAAAAAGTACACATGGCTGATCCTAAAGATGCTGAGCGTTTGACAGGTTATTTGGTTGGAGGCATTAGTCCAATCGGGCAGAAGAAACAACTGAAAACAGTGATTGATGCATCCGCTCAACAGCTTGCAACTATGTATGTGAGTGGAGGGAAGCGTGGATTAGATATTGGTTTAACACCAAGCGATTTGGCAAAAGTTTTAAATGCTAATTTTGTAGATATCGTAGATGCATGATATGTTGCAATTTACATTGAATGGCGTCCAAATTAAGCAATAAATAGGGTAATTAAGAACTCGTATTGATGATTTTTTAACAAAATAAATTTTAGGTTATATTAATGAAAGTTAAGAAATTCTGAGAGGTGCAGTATGGGTAAGCGTCTTAAAGACTACACAATCGAAGATCGAAAAGCTCGTCCAATGTGTCCAGCTAAACCCATTGACTTTGGTGATGATGAGACTACCAATCGCATTATGTTAGATGCTGCTAAACGTGTAATTCGTCGGCATAAAAAAGAACTTATTGCGCTTGCTCACAAATGAGTCTAATGCCCTCAACTTTTGTCGTTGCTGTCTATTTTGATATATCTTTATTACGTTATGAGGCAGTCATTTAGAATGACTAAATTTTCTGCCTTATGACTTAATATCAGCCAAAAACTTGCGAAATCTCTCTCACATCGCAAACATAGACGAATAGTCAGATGAAGTTTACAAAACTTACAAGAGAATAGTTGAATAATAATTACAATAATATATTATAAAAACATATATTGTTTTGGGTGTTCAAAATGCATGATTATCTGCTGGCATTAATCGGTGGTGGATTGCTTGGTCTTGCAGTCGTGGGCTATTTATATGTTCATGGTCGTATTGCAGGCATTAGTGGTTTACTGGCTCAAGTGTTAAATCCGCAAACGCTGTTCAAAACGCCTGCATTGTGGTTTGTGTTAGGTATTTTCATTGTGCCTTTTTTCTATGGCATCGTGGCTCAACCTAAAGTTGAATTGAATGCAAGCCCATTGATGATGATTGTGGCGGGATTGTTGGTTGGTTTCGGTACTCGTTTGGGTTCGGGTTGTACCAGTGGACATGGTATTTGTGGCATGAGTCGTTTATCTAAGCGCTCCATTGCAGCAACAGCTACCTTTATGTTAGCTGGCTTTATTACCGTTTATGTTATCCGCCATATCACAGGAGCATTCTAAATGAAAAATTTCTTAGCCTTTGTTTTCGGTGGTATTTTTTCAGCTGGATTGATTCTTTCTGGTATGTCGAATCCTGAAAAAGTTTTAAACTTCCTCGATCTTTTCGGTACATGGGATGCAAGTCTGGCATTTGTTATGATGGGTGCAATTGCGGTTGCCTTTATTCCATTCCAAAGAATTATGCGCCAAGCTGAACCAAAAACCATTTTAAATGAACCAATTGATTTGCCTAAACAAACTCAAATTGACTCTAAACTGATCACAGGTAGTTTTATTTTTGGTATCGGTTGGGGCGTTGCAGGAATTTGTCCAGCGCCAAGTCTAACCTTGATTGGTTTAGGTTATTATCAAGCAATCTATTTCATTGTTGCAATGTTGGTGGGGATTCTCATTCATCGTAAGGTTGCAGGAGCATAAGATGCACGCAGATATTCAGCATTTTTTTGATGAAAATACTAATACATTCAGTTATGTGGTAAGTGATCCTGTAACGCGTCAATGTGCCATTATTGACAGCGTGTTGGATTATGACCCTGCATCTGCGACTACTTCAACAATTCATGCCGATGAAATCATTGCTTACATCCAAAAAAATGAATTAACGGTTGAATGGATTTTAGAAACGCATGTGCATGCCGATCACCTGACAGCTTCTCAATATTTAAAAGAGCAGTTGGGTGGTAAAATTGCCATGAGCCATAAAATTTCGATTGTGCAAGAAACATTTAGTGCTATCTATAACTTGGATATCAAGTATTTCAATTCACATCAATCATTTGATTATCTGTTTGACGATCATGAAACTTTTACGATTGGTGAATTACAAGCCTATAACATCCCTACACCGGGGCATACGCCTGCTTGTTTAAGCTATGTGATCGGTGATGCTGTATTTGTAGGTGATACTTTGTTTATGCCTGATTATGGTACGGCACGTTGTGATTTCCCGAAAGGCAGTGCAGGGCAGTTGTACGATTCTGTGCAAACGCTATACGCATTGCCTGAAGAAACACGAGTGTTCTTATGCCATGATTATCTACCAGAATCACGTGAACAATATGAACATGAAACACTGCTCAAAACTCAAAAAGAGCAGAATATTCATATTCATACAGGGGTAAGCAAAGCTGAATTTATTGAGATGAGAACTCAGCGTGATGCTACTTTAACGATGCCTAAATTGATTCTGCCATCAATTCAAATCAATATGGACGCAGGTAAGTTCCCACAACCTGAGGCCAACGGCATTCGTTATTTGAAGTTGCCTTTGAATTATTTTAAATAAAATTTTAAGAAAAGTTCATCTTGTATGTTATTGCTTAGGTTTATACAAATAGCCTAAGCAATATTATAAGTTTCACGATAAAAAGCACATATAAAATTTGATTTATAAACTCAAAACTCATTAAATAGATTAATCATTTGTATTCAAGTTTAGAGTCTATTTTATGTTATTAAATTATCAAATCACGCAAAATCAGCCTGAATCTACGTTGCCATCTTTGGTTTTTATTCATGGTTTATTTGGTAGTTTGAGTAATTTAGGCATGCTCGCACGTGCATTTCAAGAACAGCGCACCGTAATTCAATTAGATGTGCGCAATCATGGTAAGTCTGCGCATTGTGATGACATGAATTATGCAGCAATGGCACAAGATGTTTTAGAAACGTTGAACAGCTTGAATATCGAACAGTTTTCTGTGGTTGGGCATTCAATGGGCGGTAAAGTTGCAATGACTTTAGCTCCTCTGGCTGCTGGGCGTTTACAGCAATTGGTTTTATTGGATATTTGTCCTTTTGCTTATCCTGAAAATCGTCACGATCAAATTTTTACAGCCTTGTTTGCTGTGCAAGATGCACAAGTTGAAAGTCGCCAAGAGGCAATGGAAATTATGCGTGAGCATCTTCAAGAAGAAATGGTTGTGCAATTTTTGATGAAGTCATTTAGCAAAGGGCAATGGTTATTTAACTTAAATGCATTACGTGAACATTATGCAGAAATTTTGTCATGGCAGACGGTGCAGAGTAATGTAGATACTTTGTTTATTCGTGGTGGTAATTCGCCTTACATTGAAGCGCCTGAGCATTATGCCGCTATTCAAGCACAGTTTCCTCACGCAAAAGTTGAAACAGTTGCTCATGCAGGGCATTGGTTGCATGCTGAAAAAACCGCAGAAGTATTGGCATTAATGACTGAGTTTTTAGATTAATCTTGTCTAGTATTTTGCATCATTGGTAGTGTTCAAAAAACTGTGTCATTTCCTTAAACTGTTAAAAACAGGAATGATGCATTATGGCAACTACATTTGATTTTGAAACAGCCTTAAAACAACTCCAGTCAGGACAAGCACTGACTGGA
>NZ_JAYFSK010000089.1:0-6121 GCF_041464035.1 Acinetobacter sp. AL9
CAAGCGGTTGTCTGTCCTTTGCCGAAGCTGACTTACCAGAAGCCGATAAGAAAAAAATCATGGCTGATTATGAAGCATGTTTATTCCCTGGTATGTCTCCAGATCAGTACAACATTCTGTGGATTGAACATCGAGATAAAGGACGTTTAGAGCTTAACTTTGTTATTCCAAACGTGGAATTGAGTACAGGCAAACGCCTACAGCCATTCTACGCCCCCGCTGATTTAGGTCGTGTCGATTGCTTTAAAAAGATTGTTAATCACGACTACAACTTGCATGACCCCGATGACCCTGAAAACCGCCAATTGTCGAGCGTTCAGCTTAATGAAGATGGTGAAATAAAACCAAAAGTCAAAGAGGTCGGGAAGTCTCAAACAGCAGATGAAATAGCTAATACAGTCGATACATTAGTTATGCAAGCGTATTTAGATGGCAAGATCAAAGATCGTGATGACACGATTTTATTTTTAACTGATGAACTAAAACTGAATGTTAGTCGTGTTACCAAAGGCAGTATTTCAATATTACTGCCAGACCGTAAAAGACCTATTCGATTGAAAGGGGAGATGTATGAGCAAGGCTTCACAACTGATGATCGACCAGATTCGGAAGAAGAAGCAAGAAGAGCAGACAGCTATAGAGAACGAATTTCAAGAGATATTACAGCAGTCAAAGCTGAATACAGCGACAGAATTGAAAGCAAGAGAACAGCACTTGCTGAACGCTATAGATCAATCGAACAAACTCATAGCGCAGAAAGTCGCTTTGTTGCAACAACAACGTATAGAGCAGATCAATCAATTCAACAGCTCTATGAAACCGCAATTAACAAAAGCAGTAGCAGCACTTGGAACATTGACGATAGTTTTAGCGGTTATAGCTTCGATGTTATTTATCTGGAATGGCAAGCAAGTAAGTCAAATCGCAAAAAATGCGACAGTGTTGAAGCAACAGCAGATAGCAATAGAAAACAATCACTTCAAGAGACAGCAGAGATAGAAAATGAGCGTACAAGACGAATTATTGCAAATCATCGAGAAGCAATCACAATTTATTCAACAATGTCATGTTTCGCTGAAACAAGTGAACTCTGCAATCGCATCGCAACAGCAAACAATTCAGCAGCAGCAACGCAGAATAACGCAACTAGAACAGCAATTAGAGACAGTATTGATGCAACAGCTACAGCTATCGCAGATGCAACAAGAAGCGAACAGCAATTTAAACGAAACATCGAGCATGTTGATCAAAACACAACAACTCTGCGTGGATATGTTAAATCAAGCGAAGAAATAAGCGCACAGCAGACGATTCAGCAGAAACCTGATGATGTATCAGCACCAGCTCGCAAAGTCGAAAATACGCAAAATGACGATGATTACAGCAATGATTTCAGACTTTAAGTCGAGCGAAGCGAGTTAAAAAAACGTGCAAAAATTTCAGCGTGAAACCGCTCAAAACATGGCATAAGTCAATGTTAAGAAAAGAAATTTTGAAATGTGACAAAAATAGTGATACATTTCTTTAAGCGTAAAAAAAGCCACTTTGGCGAGTGACTTTTTTTACTTTGTTTAACAAATACTTAAAGCATCATTAAACTCAAATTCGATACTTGTATTTTACTGATGTTTTGAGCATTTGCAACATATAGGACGTTGCAAAAGGTGAAAAACGTACAATTAAGCGATTTTTTTGAAAATCTTGCTCATAAACCATACTGTGCAGATGAGTTACTGTATGGCTTACAAATAAGACCGAAAAAAACGGCAATCAATATGCAATACATACAGGGTAATCAGCCTTGTATGCTTCATTACTTCTTTTTTGACATAGATCGTTCAGATGCAGTCATGGCATGGCATGACGCAAACCTACCAATGCCTTTTTGGACAGCACAAACACAAAAAAACGGTCATGCTCATATTTGCTATAAATTAGAAATTCCATTGTGTACCAGTGAATTAGCCAGTCAAAAAGCTATTAGCTATGCAGCTAAGATACAAGCTGGACTTGCCAATAAACTTGGAGCAGACGTTGGCTACAGTCATCTCATTACGAAGAATCCATTTCATAAAGATTGGCGTGTCACTTTTTGGAGTGAACAAGCTTATACGCTCGATTATTTAGCTGATTTTGTCGATTTACCTAAGAAATTAAGCAAGAAACAAGAAGTTTCAGGGCTTGGACGCAACTGCACACTGTTCGATACCGTGCGTAAATGGGCATATACGGCTGTTAGAGCACATAGAGGGGGTGTTTATAGTACTTGGCTAGATGAAGTCACTAAGCAGTGTTTAAGCGTAAATGAAGCGTTTTTAGAAGCATTACCCTATTCAGAAATCAAAGCTACTGCAAAAAGTATTGCTGAATACTGTTGGAAGAAAGACGCTTACTGCTATCAAGAGTTTATAGATCGTCAAAGCCGGAAAGGTAAGTTGGGCGGTAGACCGTCATTAGGTGAGCCATGGAAAGAATTAGGCATTAGTCGGGCAACATATTTCAGAAGAAAAAAGAGTGAGACTAAAGCCTAAATCAGATAACAGCCCCTTCGCGGGGCTTTTTTTGTCATTTTGGTCAATTCTAAATATGTTCCACGTTATTTAGCTTAGGCTAATTTAATTGCATAATAATACTTTCATAATAATCATAATATTATTATTATTCTTATTATTATGATTATGCAGGACTATAAAAATGCAAGTCTCACAAGAAATACAAGCTCGAATTATTGAAGTTGCAGAGCAGCTACATGCAGAAAATTCAGATAAATTTCCAACAGTTGCAGAAGTTCGTGCTTTGTCAAAAGCAGATATGAACAGTGTTTCGATTGTTATGAAGAATTGGCGACAATCAAAGTTAATGCCTGTTCAAAAGATTGAAGAGACAGCTCCAGCCGAAATTCTAGAGTTATCAAATCAACTTGCTTCAAAAATTTGGGGTGAAGCAAAATTACAAGCTGAATCAAAGTTAAGAGATGCTGAACAAAAATTTAATGATGAACGTAAAGAATTAGAAGAATTACGTCTTGAACTTGCAAATGAATGTGATCGTTTAAATACAGAACTTGAGCAGATCACAGAGTTAAAAGATGATGCAGTCAAAGCTCAAAATGATGCTGAAACAGCTTTAAATGAAGCATTACAGCAAATTGAACAATTAAAGTCTGAGTTACAGCAATCACAGCAATCTAAACTTGTCGAGATCGCAAAAAATAAAGAGCTTGAGCAACATATCAGCACATTGAAATCACAGCTCAATGAACGTGATGCAGATTTGAAAGCATTAAAATCAGAGCATTCACAGCAACTTGAACAACGTAATGAAGAGCTGAATACATTGAAATCAGAACATTTGAATGAGATTAAGCATATTCAGCAAAAACATGAAGATCAGTTGAAAACACTTCAAACAAGTGAATCGTCAGTGAAAGAGCGTTTAATTCATCTTGAAAAAGAGCTTGCAGTTTGTTTGTCTAAAATTGAGCAATCAGACAAATATGCGAATGAGCTGAAAGAACTACTTGCTAAAAACTTGTCTGCAAATCTGCAAAAGCAAAAGAATTTGGAGAATAATGCCTGATTTTGAATGACCTCGATAATACTTAGATAAAAATCTAACTAGCATCTGAATTATATTGTTGAGTGAAGTAATGGCTGTTCCAAAATTACGTTTTAAAGAGTTTGATGCGGATTGGGAAAAAACTACTTTAGGTGAAGTAGTAAAGTTTTCTAATGGCAAAAGAGTTCCATTAAGTGAAACTGATAGACAAAAACGACAAGGCAAATATCGTTATTATGGTGCTTCAGGTGTAATTGACTATGTAGATGATTATCTATTTGATGGTCAATATATTTTAATTGGTGAAGATGGTGCAAATATTATTACTCGCTCATCTACGCTAGCTTTTGTAGTTGAAGGGCAGTTTTGGGTAAATAATCATGCTCATATTTTTCAATCCAAACATGGGGATAATGTTTTCTTAGCGACTTATTTGGAAAGTCTAAACTACGAGCGTTTTAACTCAGGGACTGCTCAACCAAAACTTAATCTCGAAAACCTAAAAAAAGTTCCAGTTGCTAATCCCCAAAAACCCGAACAAACCAAAATCGCTTCTTTCCTTTCCACTGTGGATGAAAAGATTAGCCAACTCACGCAAAAACATGCGCTACTCAGCCAATACAAACAAGGCATCATGCAAAAGCTGTTTAGCCAGCAGATTCGTTTTAAAGCGGATGATGGTAGTGAGTTTGGGGAGTGGGAGGAACTAAAATTTAAAGATGTGATTAAGATTAAGTACGGAAAAGATCATAAAAAACTAGATGACGGTGATATTCCTGTTTTAGGTACAGGTGGCATTATGAGATACGTTGATTCATATTTGTATGAGGGAGAAAGTATCTTAATTGGGCGAAAGGGTACGATTGATAAGCCACGATTTATCTCAGGTAAATTTTGGACTGTTGATACGTTGTTCTACACGGAAATTGGTGAAAAAATTCTACCTAAATTTGCCTTTCAACAATTACTTTTAGTGAATTGGTTAAATTTAAATGAAGCTACTGGTGTTCCAAGTCTAAATACAACATCTATCGGGAATATTGAATTAAAAGTACCTTGCCTAGCAGAACAGACCAAAATCGCCAATTTCTTATCTGCCATTGACCAAAAAATTGAAGTCGTTGCACAGCAAATTGAACAAGCCAAACAGTGGAAAAAAGGCTTGTTGCAGCAAATGTTTGTTTGAAAATCCATGCACAAGTGCCGTCCAAATCAGATAACAGCCCTGAAAGGGGCTTTTTTATTTTATTAAACCCAAACTGTGAATAGGACTAAAAAACATAAGAAACCTAACAATCCACCACCACACCAAAAAAACTAAACCGAAAACAGGAATAAAAAACTAAAAGGAATCACAATCACATCACAACAAATACTGAACTGAAAATAGGACTAAAAAAATAAAAGGAATCACAGTCATACCACACCAAAAAACTAAACTGTGAATAGGAATAAAAAACACAAGAAACCTAACAATCCACCTCCACCAACACCAACCCAACACCACACCAAAAAAACTAAACTGAAAAAGGACCAAAAAACTACAAGGAACTAAAGACACAAAACATCGAAAAGAAATCACAGTCACACCACACGAAACCCAAACTGTGAATAGGTGAATAGGACTAAAAACCAGAGATACACCACACCAGAAAACCAAACTGAAAATAGGACCAAAAAACTACATGGAAACAAAGACACAACACATCAAAAAGAAATCACAGTCATACCACACCAAAAAACTAAACTGTGAATAGGAATAAAAAACACAAGAAACCTAACAATCCACCCCCTCCAACACCAACCTAGAAACCCATCAATATCCAAATAAGAATTACAGATATCATTTGAATCGAGTAACAACATTCACAAATGAATATTGTTAGCTCAATTACAAGATGTTATTGTAATGCTATTAAGCAAGGATACACATAGTGCCCTATTTTGGCTTCGCCAAAACATGACCCTACGTGACCTTGATCTGGGGACACCCCCGATACCCCCGTCCTTTGAGCCTCAAATTGGAGTGACCAAAATGGATACCGCTACAATTCCAACATGGCAACGACCTGAGCCAGTTGAAGAACATCGAACAAATATTGTCAAAGTCCGACTGACTGACAGCGAACTTAATTTAATAAAAGAAAAAAATCCTCATGCTTCGCTTTCACGTTTCATGCGTGAAGCAACTTTGAACGCTGCCCGACCGACTGAGCAAACCCCACAACCAAAGCAAAAATATTCCAAGACTGAGCGAGATACATTAATTGCACTTAGTCGAATTGGTACTAACGTCAATCAAATTGCTAGAGCGATTAATGTTGATGTGAAGAACTTGAATGATATTGATAAGACGAAGCTATTGATTCTATTACTTGATGTTGAGAAGCAACTCAAAGAGCTAAGACCATGATTGTCAAATTCTTTAAGTTTGGAAAAGGCAATTCAAAATCATGTATTGATTACTTGCTCGGTGCAGATCGTGACCGTGAACATGCCAAAGTTTTGAGTGGTGATGTTGAGCTAACGTCTGCAATTATTGATTCAAGCAGATTCACAAAGA
>NZ_JAYFSK010000090.1:0-6011 GCF_041464035.1 Acinetobacter sp. AL9
CGACTGACAAGGTTGGCATTAATACTATGTTGCAGTGCGACCGAAGCGATCGAGGTATTAGGATTTTTGCAGGCATTGACAATACTGAGTTTGAATTCTTTGCTGTATTTTCGGCGTTTTTTAGCAACAGGAGGTGTTGCTGAATATATATCCATGTTCATGGATTAAGTCCCCACTTGTTTTTAGGTGGGAACTAAATTAAGGCTTATAGGATCGCTTGGTAAGGCTGTGTTAGCCGGATGCTTACGAGTTATTGCTGAGTTCATATTTTTAATTTCATTTTAAAGCAGTGCTTAAAATAAAATTAGGGCGCTGGATTGGGTTGTTGACGATGAATGGCTTCAATGCCTTGTAAAATTTCATCTGATAAGGTGATGTCAAAGGCATCAATATTTTCTTTGAGTTGTGCCATATTGGTCGCGCCAATAATGGTACTTGTCACAAAAAATTGCTGCTTGATAAATGCCAGCGCCAGTTGCGTCAAACTCAAGCCGTGTTGTTCTGCAAGTTGGGCGTATTGCTCGGTTGCCCATTCGCTTTGTGGATTACTGTAACGGCTAAAACGTGAATATAGCGTGACACGTGCATTGGCAGGGCGTGCGCCATGACGGAATTTACCAGTTAAATAACCAAAAGCCAAAGGTGAGTAGGCGAGTAGTCCAACACCTTCATAATGGGCGATTTCAGACATGCCAATTTCATAAGTACGATTCAGCAGGTTATATGGATTTTGTACGCTGACAAATTTACTTAATCCTAATTGTTCTGCCAAGTGTAAAAACTTCATGGTGCCCCAAGGGGTTTCATTCGACAGACCTATATAGCGAATCCGTCCTTTTTGAATTTCTTGTTGCAACGCGGTTAAGGTTTCAGCAAGGTCGGTTATTTCTTGCGTATTTTGTGCTTCTTGGTTGCCATAACCGAGTTTGCCAAAAAAGTTGGTTGGACGCTGCGGCCAGTGCAGTTGGTATAAGTCGATATAGTCGGTTTGCAGACGTTTTAAATTACCATCTAGCGCAGAATGAATATCCTGTGCGTTAAAGCGGGTTTTGCCATCTCGAATATGACTGCCGCCTTGCGAAGGGCCTGCAATTTTAGAGGCGAGAAATATTTTGTCACGTCCGCCACGTTGGTGCAGCCAGTGACCAATCATGGTTTCAGTTGCCCCTTGGGTTTCTACTTTAGGTGGAACAGGGTACATCTCTGCGGTATCCCAAAAATATAAGCCTCGTTCTAGTGCATAATCGAGTTGTTGAAAGGCTTCTTGCTGGGTATTTTGTTCACCAAATGTCATGGTGCCTAAACAGATTTCTGGAACTAGAATGCCTGTTTTTGCCAAAGGTCTAAATTGCATCTTAGCATCTCGCTTAACATTGTCTTTATGAAGTCATGTCCTAAGAGGCTAAACCATTTTGAGCCGCTTGTGGCAGTTAAAATTGCTGATGCTTTGTAATGGTCGTAAGAATTATATTTTTATAGTTGAAAATGGCTATAAGTTATATACAGGCAATAAAAAAGCAAATCCGAAGATTTGCTTTTTGCTTAGCATGTGCATGGCTTATTCGTCATCAAAGTCGCCATCAGTGGCTTCATTTTGCTCCAAAGAAGCATCAAAAATCAGAATGGCTTTACCATCAGTTTCAATCATGCCTTGCTCTTCAAGTGTTTTCAGTACACGACCAACCATTTCACGTGAACAACCTACAATGCGGCCAATTTCCTGACGTGTAATACGAATTTGACGACCGTTTGGCAAAATCATGGCTTCTGGCTGCGCAGAAAGATCAATCAAGCAACGTGCAATACGGCCAGACACATCTATAAAGGCAAGGTCAGTTACTTTACGTGTGGTATTTTTTAAACGACGTACCAGCTGTGCAAAAACAGCATAGCTTAAATCGGGATATTGTTTGCTGAGTTCGTGGAAATTTTCATAAGTAATTTCTGCGATTTCACAGACATCACGAGTACGAACCTCTGCAGTACGTTGTGGATTCGATTCAAACAGACCCATTTCCCCAAAAAAGTCGCCTGGATTCAAATACGCAACCACAATTTCACGATCATCATCTTCGCGAAGAATAATTGATACTGAACCTTTTAAAATCAAATATAATGATTTTGATTCAGTCCCTGCATCAACAATAGTTGTCCGTTTTGGATAACGGTTGATGTATGCACGTTTTAATAATGCTTTGACTGAGTCAGGCAGTTGTCCTGGGGACAATGCATCAGTACTCAGCTGTGAAAAGTTGGAAGTCATGCTAACGGTTCCGAAAATGGATAAATAATAGATCGCACAAGACCTAAGCTGAACTTGTCACACAGTAGAGATGAAATTCCTTATCAACTCAAGTTATGTTAGTGTACAAATACCCGTGTAAATTTATAGCTTTTTTTAGGTAGTTGCAATGCAAACAAGTGTTCAGTGGTTAGAGAACGTTGCTTTTGAAGCCAAATCGGAAAGTGGTCATTCTGTGGTGATGGATGGATCTGCAGAATATGGCGGTGAAAACCGTGGTCCACGTCCTATGGAGTTAATCTTAATGGGACTTGGTGGTTGTGCTTCATTCGATATTGTGACTATTTTAAAGAAATCACGCCAAGAAGTGACGCATGTTGAATGTCAGTTAAAAGCAGAACGTGCCGATAGCATCCCTGCCGTGTTCACCAAAATTCATTTGCATTTTGTGGTCAAAGGGAAGGCTGTCAAGGAAAAGCAGGTTGCGAAGGCGGTTGAACTTTCAGCAGAAAAGTACTGTTCTGCCAGTAAAATGCTATCTGATGGTGGCGTCGAAATTAGCCATGATTTTGAAATTATTGAACAAGATTAAGCTTTGACTGATAGGTCATACAATGGTTGGTATATTTTGCCAATCATTGTAACTAAATATTTCAAATGGCATAAATAACAATCAAAAGCCTTTAATTGATTGATATGCAAGTGTATGTCAATGACTCAACTAAAATAAAAAATTACCAGACTAAACTTGAAATTTACTTTAATCAGTCCAATATTATTACTGAAATCTATCTGTTAATTTTAATTAAGATTTTAAAAAATATATAAAAAATTTAATTGAAATTTACGCCTGCGTTCCCATATATCCATCAAGTACACAATTTGTTGTGAGGAATAACAAGAATGCGTTTTGAAAAGTTTACCAACCGACTACAGCAAGCTTTATCCGATGCCCAATCTCTTGCGATAGGGAAAGATCATACTGCCATTGAAGGCATTCACTTATTGGCGACTTTGCTCGAAGAAGCTTCCAATGTTAGTTTATTACAACAAGCAGGCGCAAACCTACGTGATTTGCAAAGCAAATTACAGCAAGCGATTGCTGATGCACCGACTTTGGCCAATCCAACAGGCGATATCAACTTAAGTCCAGATGCGGTTAAAGCCTTGAATTTGGCTGACAGTTTTGCCCAAAAAGCAGGTGATGAGTTCTTGTCAACCGATTGGTTGATGCTGGGTTTGACCGAAGTGGGCGCGACCAAAACACTACTGAACAGTGTAGGCGTGACCTCAGATAGTTTGCGTAGCGTGATTGACAAAATTAGAGGGGATGAAAAAGTCATGAGCAATAATCACGAAGATCAACGTGACTCACTCAATAAATATACCATCGATTTAACCGAACGTGCGTTGGCGGGCAAGCTAGACCCTGTAATTGGTCGTGATGATGAAATTCGCCGTACCGTTCAGGTGTTGTCACGCCGTACCAAAAACAACCCAGTACTCATTGGTGAACCTGGTGTGGGTAAAACTGCGATTGTTGAAGGTTTGGCTCAGCGTATTGTGAATGGTGAAGTGCCAGAAAGCTTAAAAGGTAAACGTGTTTTATCTTTAGATTTGGGCTCATTGTTGGCAGGTGCGAAATATCGCGGTGAGTTTGAAGAACGCCTAAAAGCGGTCTTAAAAGACTTGGCGAAACAAGAAGGTGAAGTCATCTTATTTATTGATGAATTACACACACTTGTGGGTGCAGGTAAAGGCGATGGTGCCATGGATGCAGGCAATATGTTGAAACCTGCATTGGCGCGTGGCGAATTGCGCTGCGTCGGTGCCACTACTTTAGATGAGTATCGTCAATATATTGAAAAAGATGCGGCTTTAGAGCGTCGTTTCCAAAAAGTATTGGTTGATGAGCCAAGTGTAGAAGACACCATTGCAATTTTACGAGGTCTGAAAGAACGCTACGAAGTGCACCACGGGGTTAAAATTTTAGATTCGGCGATTATTGCCGCCGCTAAAATGTCGCACCGTTATATCACTGACCGTCAACTTCCCGACAAGGCAATTGATTTGGTGGATGAGGCAGCGTCACGGATTAAAATGGAGCTAGATTCTAAGCCTGAAGCCTTAGATAAATTAGAGCGCCGTTTAATTCAATTAAAACTGCAACTTGAAGCCGTGAAGAAAGATGAAGATGCAGGCAGCCGTGCTGAAGTTGCACATCTGGAAAAACAAATTATTGAAGTTCAAAATGAATACAATGATTTGGAAGAAGTTTGGAAAGCGGAAAAAACCTTGGTTGAAGGCACTAAGCAAATTCAGACTCAGCTTGATCAGGCACGTATGGCATTGCAAAAAGCGCAGCGTGAAAATGACTTGGCGGAAATGTCACGTTTACAATACGGTGTGATTCCTGAGTTGGAAAAACAACTGGCACAAGATGAGTTGGTTGAAGAGAAAGAAGAACCAAAATTATTGCGTAACAAAGTTACGGACAATGAAATTGCTGAAGTCGTGAGTGCTGCAACGGGCATTCCTGTATCGAAAATGCTGCAGGGTGAACGTGAAAAATTGCTACACATGGAAGATTTCTTGCATAACCGTGTGGTGGGGCAAGATGAAGCTGTGGTGGCGGTGTCGAATGCGGTACGTCGTTCACGCGCAGGTTTGTCTGATCCTAACCGTCCAAGTGGTTCGTTCCTGTTCCTTGGCCCAACAGGGGTAGGTAAAACAGAATTGACCAAAGCGTTAGCGAACTTCTTGTTTGACAGCGATGACGCCATGATTCGGATTGATATGTCTGAATTTATGGAAAAACACTCGGTCAGCCGTTTGGTCGGTGCGCCTCCAGGCTATGTCGGTTATGAAGAAGGTGGTGTATTAACCGAAGCAGTACGTCGTAAACCGTACAGTGTGGTGCTGTTTGATGAGGTGGAAAAAGCCCATCCAGACGTATTTAACATCTTGTTGCAGGTGTTGGATGACGGACGCCTAACCGACTCGCAAGGTCGCGTGGTGGACTTTAAGAACACTGTAATTGTGATGACTTCTAACTTGGGTTCACACGAAGTACGTGAATTGGGTGACAATCCAACACGTGAAGAAGTGCGTACCGTGGTCATGGCCGCAGTTTCACAACATTTCCGCCCTGAGTTTATTAACCGTATTGATGAGTTGGTGGTGTTCCATTCACTGGAAAAAGCACAAATTCGTGGCATTGCCGATATTCAATTGGATCGTTTACGTGCGCGTTTAAGCGAACGCGACTTGAGCTTGTCGATAGACGATACTGCATTTGATCAATTGATTGAAGCAGGTTTTGACCCAGTCTACGGTGCGCGTCCATTGAAACGTGCAATTCAGCAACAAGTGGAAAACACATTGGCGCAAAAAATCCTCGCAGGTGACTTTGTTGCAGGTGATACGATTTTAATTAAAGCTGAAAATGGTCATTTGCTGTTTGAAAAAATGAAACTCAGCTAATTGGCTATGTGTAAGCAACTTTTAAGAAACCCAGCTTCGGCTGGGTTTTTTATGACTGACAATTTAGGTCACATAAGTAAAATTTTTGGTAAAAAATGACAGCTATTTTTAATATTTTGTGATGAATATTATATTTAAGTGATTTATTTGCAAAACAATTATCTCGCAGATTCAAATCTCAAGTGCAACACATTTGTAGTTAGTTGAAAAAGTTAGGTGTATTCATAGAATCATTAGACTTTTTCAACCCGCAATTGGAAAGCACACAATGAAGAAATACACCCAA
>NZ_JAYFSK010000091.1:0-5951 GCF_041464035.1 Acinetobacter sp. AL9
GACGTAGTTATCGAGTTCACAACGTGATTGATGACTATAATCGCGAGTCATTGGATATATTGATTGACTTTTCGTTGCCAGCAGAACGTGTGCTGAGAGGACTTGATCAGCTCATTGAATGGCGAGGCAAACCTAAACGCATTAGAACCGACAACGGCCCAGAGTATATAAGTGAGCTGATGGAAAAGTGGTGTGATCAGCATGGTATTGAGCATGTATTTAGTCAACCAGGCAATCCACAGCAAAATGCATATGTTGAGCGATTTAATCGTACTGAACCGTACCGGGTTTGTCGGAGACCACTTTTCTTGAGAGAATGTCCCGATGAAAAAAGTAAAATACACCCCTGAAATCAGAGATAGAGCGGTTCAATTATTGATTGAATCCGAAAAAGATTATCCATCGAATTGGGCTGCGATCACAGCAATTGCGCCTAAGATTGGTTGTACTCCTGAAACACTTCGTGTTTGGTATCAAAAATATTTAGATAAACAAAATCCAGTTAAAGTACAGCAGCTTTCAGACCAAGAACGTATCAAACAACTCGAACGCGAAAATAAAGAACTGCAACGCGCCAATGAGATTCTACGTAAAGCAGCCGCTTTTTTCGCCCAGGCGGAGCTCGACCGCCCACACAAATAATGGTGGATTTTATCCATAACAATAAAGATCGATATGGTGTTGATACGATTTGTAGGATTTTACCGATCGCAGCTTCAACCTATTACCGAACTTTAGATCTCGCTGACAATCCAGAACATCGAGCGAAACGAGATCTACATGATGAGCATCATGCTGAACAAATTCAACGAATTTGGAAAGAAAGTTCAGGTCGATATGGTGTGCGTAAGGTCTGGCAACAATTGAAACGTGAAGGTTATGTTATCGCACGTTGTACAGTTGCTCGATTGATGCAGAAGCTAGCTATACAAGGTGTTTGGCGTGGTAAGAATAAACAAACCACCCGTAGCCGAGATGATCAAAAAAGAGCAGATGATTTAGTGAAACGTAATTTTAATGCTGATCATCCTGACCAACTGTGGGTGAGTGACTTTACGTATATTCAAACTCATTCAGGCTGGGTCTATACCGCCTTTATTATTGATGTGTTCTCACGAGCAATTGTTGGATGGAAAGTATCTACACGGATGAATACAGATATGGTGCTCGATGCACTTGAGCAAGCATTGCACGATCGAGGCATGCCAAAGAATGTGATTCATCATTCCGATAGAGGTGTTCAATATCTTTCTATTCGCTATACCAATCGTTTAGAAGCTGCAAATTTACGAGCATCAGTCGGTACGACTGGTGATTCATACGATAATGCTTTGGCTGAAACGGTGAATGGCTTATACAAAACAGAGGTGATTGAATATTTAAAAGCAGATTGGCAATGTTTAGCAGATGTACAACTTGCGACACTAAACTGGGTAGATTGGTTCAATAAAAAGCGTGTACACAGTGCACTGGGTTATGTATCGCCTTTTGAGTTTGAAGCAATGTACTATGATAAGATTAACCCGTTAGGTCAGGTGGCCTAACTTAAATAAAAAAGTCTCCGACAAACCCGGTACGGTTCAGTCTCAATTTTCACACTTTATGCAACAGAGTCGTTTTTATCCTAAGGTCCTTACCACTTGTATTCTTTACGAACATATATCTAAAAAAGTGTAGCAAGTTGCTACACTTTTCGCTAGATCAACTCTTTACCAAAAATATCATTCAGTCTTTCACGAATACTATGGACGAATTCCGGATTACTTTTAAGTTTATGCTTCATATTTCGTTTAAAGTCATTCAACCCCATACCAATTTCAGCAAAATCCATTTGGAATAAAGTGTCATTAATGACAATATTTGCTTGAGAGTCAGTGAGGCATCCTACTTTTTTAAACCACTTCTTGAACTGCTGATAATTTTCATCATTATTAAAAATATACCAAGAACGTACATTCATATCGAATTTAGCCCCTAATTCTTTTACGGATGCATTGTCTTCAAATGGAACATCAAGATAGATTTTTTCAATCACTGCAAATTCATCCAGTGCCTTATCAGCAATCCGATGATGCAGTTTAAAATTCACACCTACAATTGGACGGCCTTTCTTAACGGTTTCATACTCTAATTGTAGATCTGTATTTTCGTTAATTTCTGCCACTATTTTGTCTAATACATAGCGTCTAAAATCTACCCAGCGATCATATTTGGTTTCATTAATATCAATCAGTGCTTTCAAGTTTTCTAAAAGTAATGGCACTTCATAACTCTTTTGATTGGCGTACTTAAATTCATTTTTAATGAAATAAGTATAGAGACTCATACTGGCAACAGAATCTAGGGCAAAAAGATGTTTTAGCTGATAGGTAGTAAAATTACCCCCAGCCAGTTGAGTGAAATACGGCAACACCTCACTGGTAAAACGAATCTGAATCGCATTTTTAGAATCATCTTCCCATCTTAACTCACGGATAATGGGAACGACAGAATGTACTTTTTTAGTCTTTCTTTTACCATTATCAGCAGGCTCCTCAATAATAAAGTGAGCTACCCGGGATGAAAGCTCTTTGTAGATCCGATCTATTGCAACATTAATTGAATTACGTTTATTTAATCCTAGTAAATCTGCCAAATCATCCTTATACAAATAAATATAAGTTTGTTCGGTAATTTCACCATCTACCCTATTTTTCTCACTATAATTCGCAACCGCCATTGCATATAGAAGTGCCTTATATTCATTGGCTGATAATTCGATTGGGCGAATTAAACGGTTACTGGTACTGACAACGCCATTATGGCGAATGTTGCCTATACAGTAAGGAATATAATTCGATTCTTCTTGCAATGGTTCAGATTCTGTCATAACCGTGATATTTATAATTTAACTTAGTTTTTATATACAAAAGTGGAAAAACTTTCAAGACTTTCACCACAAGATTCTAAAAGTGGAAAGTTTGTCATCAAAAAGAAGCATTTTAGCCGGTTTTCTGCATTTAAAGTGGAATTAATTATAATCTTTCCACCCTATGATGACAGACCTTCCACCTTTAGTCTCGAAATTACAGTTCAGAAGGCCTATTTTTACTTTTTTCATTCAGATCTAGTTAGGTTAAGTCAGATAAAAACCCTGATGTGACAAGGCTTCCACCTTTTTGTTAGATTTAAAAGGTATAACTGCACATATAATCATCAGGAAATATCCAATAAAAACAGATTATCCACAGGTTAAGAAGATACAGTGACAATCTTTCCACCTTTAAAGCTTAGTTATGAGACTTTATTAACAGCTTAAATATTTGTTTTTGCAATTATTTTTAAATAAAAATAGCAGATATAAAAATAGCAGTGACAAACTTTCCACCCTAGTGACAGACCTTCCACTTTAGAGTGACAAACCTTCCACTTTAGAGTGACAGACCTTCCACTTTAGAGTGACAAACCTTCCACTTTAGAGTGACAAACCTTCCACTTTAGAGTGACAAACCTTCCACTTTTAAATCTACAAGCATTTGTTTTATATAATAAAAATATGATCCTAATTATTAATTAGCTAAATAACTAATTATTCTAATTTTTAATTAAGCTAGCTTAGTTAAAAATTTATTTTTTAAACTGTTTTACAGCTGAATAAATAGGATTTATAAATTTAAAAACTATAGTAAGATGAATGAAAGTTATTTATATTACTAAACATTCAAATAAGGAAGCATCTGACACGCATGTCTGCAAAAATTATTACTGTTGCTAACCATAAAGGCGGATGTGGCAAAACAACGACTGTTGTACACCTAGCCTCAGAACTTGCCAATCTGGGCAACAAAGTTTTAGTCATTGATTTAGATCCTCAAGCAAACGCAAGTTTACACATTGGGATCCAACATCCAAGCGAAATTGCTGTCACTACAGCAGAATTACTAGTGGGCGATATTTCGTTGTTGGCAGATGCATTACAAGAAGAAACGAACTTTGAAAAAGTATCATTAATTTATGGTTCCTTGAATTTAGGAAAAACTGAAGATCAACTAAAAGAAGAAGCTCCCCGTCCTTCAGAAGAGTTAAATATCAAGTTAAAACTATTAAAAGATCTATATGATTTTATATTGATTGACTGCCCACCTAGCCTTAAATTATTAACCAGCAATGCCCTGGCATCCTCAACACATGTCATTATCCCTATCGAATCAGGATCACAATATGGATTATATGGGGTAACAGATCTTTTAAATCATCTTGAAAAGATCAAACGTATTAATCCAGATTTAGAGCTTTTAGGCGCTTTACTAATTAAGCATGATGAACGTCAGAATGTCTGTAAGCTGATTCGGGATGAAGCCTTGAAACAAGTGGGTAAAATTTTAGAAACCACAATTCCTCAAAGTACTAAAGTCAATCAAGCAGCCATTCTGCAACAACCACTTTTGAAAGTAGAAAAAAATTCAAAAGTACGTAAGGCTTTTGAAAGCCTTGCCAATGAAATTGTATTGAAAATTTAAACCTGAGAGCATTATGGCAAGCACCAAAGAGCTTTTAGCTCAGAAACTGAAACAGAATACAGAAAAACATCAGCAAGCACAGAAAGACAATATTAAAGAGCTGAAAGAGTTTAGACGTAATGTCCCTATTGAGGATATCAGCCGAAGTCTAAACCAGCCGCGTAAAATATTTGAAGAATCACAGTTAAAAGAACTGGCGGATTCTATTAATGAAATCGGCCTTTTGCAGCCCATTACAGTGCGTAAACTGGATAATCTGAAATATGAACTGATTGCAGGCGAGCGACGCTTACGGGCACATCAGTTACTCGGAAAGTCTGTGATTGAAGCCATTATCATTGATGCAAATAATGTAGAAGCATCTTTGTTAACCCTGGCCGAGAATTTAAAGCGTCAGGATCTGACAGATTATGAGATTTTTATTGGCCTGAACTCACTTGATGAGAAATTAAAGAAAAACAAGCAACGTTTAGCCAATTCACTGGGTTTAAATCGCGAAGATATGTACAAGTATTTAGCATACGAAAAACTGCCGCAAGCAATTTTAAATGACCTTGATGTGGAACCAGGCTTGCTAGGCCGTACTGCTGCAACTGCATTCAAAAAATTTCTATCGGATCATCTTGAACAACTCTCTGAAGCCGAAATGGCCTTACTCAGAGCTTGGGAAAAATTAAAAGACAAAAAACTCGAGCAAAGCAAAGTTACTACTTATGCTGAAAAACTATTGAGTCAGAATCCAGAAAAACTGACCACAACATCCGTGGTCAGAAAAATTGAATATGCCGGTAAGATTGCGGGGAATATCAAACTGAATCAAAAACAGCTTAAGGTTTCTCTGAATATCTCGGAAATTGACGAAGCCAGTCTCTTACAATTAGAAGATTTCTTAAAACAGCTGATTCAAAAAAGCGAAAAAGTGTAGCAAGTTGCTACACTTTTTTAGCACCCTGAAACTAATTACATCCTCATGCATTATTGAAATTTATTTTCTTAAGTATGCTTTTTTACATTTGTTCTTTGAGAGTACTGTTACTTCGGACTGAGATTAAATTCTGCCTTTCTTCTTGTGGAGTAGTTTTATATTTATCCGGAAATATTATATATGTCCATATAAGCACTCCCAGTTTTCACGTTTTGTATCAAAATAATCAATTCCTATCAGATTTTCCGATAGGGAAATTTATATGCTGGTGGAACATACATAATTTGGTGGTGTTTCAAAAAGTATGCTGCCGTTAAACAAATCCGTTATTAAGGTAAAAGAAAGTAAGCATCTGGCTAACACAGCCTTACCAAGCGATCCTATAAGCCTTAATTCAGTCCCCACCTAAAAACAAGTGGGGACTTAATCCATGAACATGGATATATATTCAGCAACACCTCCTGTTGCTAAAAAACGCAGAACATACAGCAAAGAATTCAAACTCAGTATTGTCAATGCCTGCAAAA
>NZ_JAYFSK010000092.1:0-5911 GCF_041464035.1 Acinetobacter sp. AL9
TGTACACAGTGCACTGGGTTATGTATCGCCTTTTGAGTTTGAAGCAATGTACTATGATAAGATTAACCCGTTAGGTCAGGTGGCCTAACTTAAATAAAAAAGTCTCCGACAAACCCGGTACGGTTCAAATCTATGGATTGGTTTACCATCTTTATTCACGACACCACATGGGCATTTGTTGCAGAGCTGATAATCCGGGCTGCACTCATGTTTAGCATGATTATTCTATTTTTACGTCTCACAGGGAAACGCGGAGTACGCCAGCTTTCCATTTTTGAATTGGCCATTATTTTATCGCTCGGTTCTATTGCGGGCGACCCCATGTTCACTAAAGATTTACCCTTGGTACACGCCTTGGTGGTGATGACAGTGGTGATTGCAATGTATCGCCTGACCACATGGCTCATGATGAAATACCAACCCTTTGAAGATTTGATTGAAGGTAAATCGCTATATATTGTAGAAAATGGCGAACTTGTCTTAGAAAAAATTAAGTACGGTAAAATGTCGCATGATGAATTCTTTGCCGAAATGCGCCAACAAGGCGTGGAGCATTTAGGGCAAGTACGTGTTGGCTTACTAGAAAGTGATGGAAAATTCAGCATGTTGTTTTTTCATGGCGATGCCACACGCTATGGTTTACCCTTATTCCCTAAAGCTTACCAACCCGTGAACCGCACAACTCCAAACACATATTATGCCTGCATGTATTGTGGGCATGTCCGTTTACTTGAACACGCCAATGAAGTCTGTCCGCGTTGTAATCACCAACAATGGACACTGGCAATCAATACTGCATACCGCAGCTAGAATATGTTGATTTTAGCTGCAACACACCTCTATGCGACTTAAATTGTCGCAGGATTGTCATAATTAAAAGTTATACTGCCTGCGCTGCCGAAGTGAAGCACTGAAAGCGCAAATAATAATTTTTGAAAATCACAAAAACGAGATCGGTATCTACTTCAATGTGGATACCTTTTATACTCCAGCGACTCTTTAAAGGTCGCTTTTATTTTTTCCACTCAATGAATTTTTTAAAGTGGTTTAAGCCTGTCATTCTGTCTTGATGATCTATCTTCTTATTCGAGCGTGGATGAGTGAGCGCTTTTCGCAAGCTTTGCCCATTTCCAGATCGTGACAAGGCATAAAATCGCAACAACACAAATCAACAGCAAGTAATTCGCATAGCCTAAAGCATCGCCCAACATTCCACTCAGGGTATAGAGTACCCCGCTCACAGTCGCCATAATCGCAACCTGAAATGTAAAGTCGGTCCCTGCGTATTGTTTACGGCTGTACTGCATAATCAAGGTCAGCATCACCACAAGTAACATGGCAGAGCACAAATCTTCTGCAGCATTAATGCTATAAATCAGCCAGTGTGCAACATCAACTTGCTGTTCATACAATTCAGCCAAATAAGCATAGGCCACTAAACTCAAAATTTTAAGCACAGAAAAAATGATGAGGGCATGCGCTCTAGACCACCATTTCAGCATCAACCCTGCGATGCCTGCACCCAACAAAGCGGCCATTGCTCCCAACATGGTCACATAAATGCCAATTTGAGAAAAGCTTAAGCCTAAATCTACCATTAAAGGTTTTAATAAAGGGCCAGCCAAACCATCGGCAATTTTAAAGCTGAGTAACACCCATAGCCATGCGTACAGTACAGGCGTTTCCACAAAATAGCGCAGATATTCACGAATCGCAGCAAGACGTGCGTGAAATGACATTTTACTTTGAGCTTGAACAAGCACTTGTTTAGCAGCATGTTGTGGCTCTTTAAACATTAAAATTGGCAAGGTATTTAAAAACACCAATCCCGCTAAAATTAAGAAAGTTTTTTGCCAATCTAGCCAATCCAATGCCCACAGAATTGCACCACCACCCACAATAAAGCCCAGTCGTGAACCAACCACCTGAAAGGTATTACACCAATGTTGCTGTTTGGCTTGTAAAATATTGACCGCCAAACCATCGGTGGCAATATCTTGGGTTGCACCGACCAAGTTCATACCGAGCAAAGCCACAAAAAACACCCACAAATATATAGGATGATTTAAGGACTCAATCGGTAAAAAGGACAGCCCAATCAGCACCAAAACACTCAGCCACTGGCACGGCAAAATCCAGCTACGATAATGCCCAAAATATGAATGTCCAAAGCGATCCACCAAAGGTGCCCAAAACACTTTGATTGACCATGGCAGCATTAACAAACCGAAACCGCCAATATGTGTCAAAGACACACCTTGCGCACGTAAAATCACAGGCAAGGCATGGGTCATAAAACCAACAGGCAAGCCCTGCGCCCAATACAGAGAAAATAACAACAAATAAGTTTGGCGCAAATTGGGCATAGCATCTCAATTTAGATATGGGCAAAAGATCAAAAAAACGCAGTACTACACTAAAATTTTGAATAATGGATTGTTATTTTTCATCACTTTCACATTCAGATTTCGACTATTTTGCCAATGAATCAGACAAAGCGAAAGTCTAATATCTTGAATAGATTTAGATTCATGCGTCATGATATTGGGTATTTATTGTTGTTAATCACGCACGTCAGGATGACATCGCATTCATGAAAATCACCAATCCTTTTGCACGCAGTGCACGGCAATTTCCACAGTTACCCGACCAAGTTCCACAACGTGGAACAGCCAGCAGTCGTGCTTTATTTAAAAATATTTTTTTGGCGCAAGGCTGGCAAATGGTGGGCGAATTTCCCAACTTGCCCAAAGCAGTTGCTATTATCTCACCGCATACGTCAAATATTGATGCGTGGCATGGTTTTACCGCCCTACTCGGTTTAGGTATTCAAATTACTATTTTTGGTAAGCACACTTTATTTGAAACCCCACTCAAGCCACTTTTAAACTGGATTGGGGTAATTCCTGTGGTGCGCCATTCTCCTCAAGGACATACCCAAGATATTATTGAGATTGTACGAAAAAAAGAAAAAATCTGGATTGGTATGGCGCCCGAAGGCACACGTAAACAAGCCGAAAATATCCGCAGTGGCTTTTACCATATTGCCTACGGCGCCAATATCCCAATTGTGATGTTCTCTTTTGATTATGCACACAAAACCATTCATATTTTGGGCGTGTTTCATCCTACGGGCGATTATGCTCAAGATTTAGATGCAATTTATACGCAATATCACGGCAAGTTTTCGGCTAAAAATCCACATTGGTTGGCAAAACCGTTACAAAAGCTTTTGAAAAAGGGCTAGTCAAAGTTTCTATTTTTTGTTCAGATGGGCGCAATATTCTTTGATCTAAATTTAGATTTGATATGCAACTGATTCGTTATTCTTTAGTGGGCGTACTAGCTCTAACTTTGGCTGGCTGCGACAAAACAACAAAAACACCGCCAAGCACCACACCTATCCAAGCACGTGAACCTGTAATTGCACTGGCGCTGGGTGGCGGTGGTGCTAAAGGTTTTGCACATATTGGCGTCATTAAAGTTTTAGAGTCTCACGGGATTAAACCAAAAATTGTCACAGGCACCAGTGCAGGCAGCTTTGTCGGCAGTTTATACGCCAGTGGTAAAAGTCCTTATCAGCTCCAACATATTGCCCTAACCTTTAAAGAATCCGACATTCGTGATTTAACCTTAAACCGTCAGGGTTTTATTGCAGGTCAAAAGTTACAAGACTTTGTCAATCAACACGTAGCCAATAAACCGATTGAAAAATTTCCAATTCGTTTTGCTGCCGTTGCCACACGTTTAGATAATGGACGTAAAGCCGACTTTATTAAAGGCAATGCTGGTCAAGCCGTACGTGCCTCTTGCAGTATTCCGAATGTTTTTGTACCTGCCACCATTGGCGGAACACAATATGTGGATGGCGGCTTGGTCAGCCCAATTCCCGTACAGACGGCTAAAGCGATGGGTGCCGACTTAGTCATTGCAGTGGATATTTCTGCACGTCCGACAGGCAATCAACCTGTCAGCATGTGGGGCTTACTCGATCAAACCCTCAATATTATGGGGCAGCAAAGCATCAATCAGGAATTGGCGCAGGCCAATATCGTGATTCAACCTAAAGTTGGACATATTGGTACTCTAGATTTAAAAGCCAGTAACCAAACCATTTTAGAAGGTGAAAAAGCCGCACAATTACAGGTCAAAGCAATTCTGCAAGCCATCAATAACTTTAAAAAATCACCTGCCGCGCTGAAACCTGCACCGCGTCCGAAATTTTAGGATTCAGTGATTTTTTTAATATTCATAAACTTATTGATCTGTTAAAGTGATGAGAGCGCATCTTTTTAAGTCGATGCGTTTCTCTAAGCAATTAGAATTAACCAATCGTAAAAAATACGCGAGTAGATGTATGGAATTCGTTCTTGAACCTTGGCACTGGTTTGTACTAGGCGTTCTGTTAATGCTTTCAGAACTGGTCTTGCCTGCGTTTGCCGCTTTATGGTTTGGCATTGGGGCAGTCATGGTCGGTATTTTATACTGGATGTTCCCCATGATGGGTACCACTACCCAATTGGTGATGTGGATTATCTTGTCGGTACTGTGTACCTTGGCGTGGTTTAAATTTATCAAACCCTTATCTACCGATAAAACCAAAGCAGGCTTGTCACGCGAAGCCACTATTGGACAAATTGGCATGGTCATTCAAACCAACTTAGAACATGATCAAATTAAAGTCCGTTTCCCGATGCCCGTACTTGGTTCAGACGAATGGAACTGCCGCACCGCAAGCCCTGTGCAAGTGGGAGATCGTATTCGCGTGATTGATATTTTGGGTAATGATTTGGTGGTGCAGCCGCATCACAGCGCACATGACAACGAAAAAGTGAGAAATTAAAATGTCTGGTGGATCTATTATTGTTTTAGCGATTTTAGCCTTTGTTGGAATTACCATTTTTAAAGGCGTGCGAATTGTTCCGCAAGGTTATAAGTGGATTGTGCAACGTCTGGGTAAATACCACACCACACTTGCACCGGGACTTAACTTCGTCATTCCTTATGTCGATGAAGTGGCCTATAAAGTCACCACCAAAGATATTGTATTAGATATTCCATCTCAGGAAGTCATTACCCGTGACAACGCAGTTCTGCTCATGAATGCGGTAGCGTACATTAATCTCACGACTCCTGAAAAAGCAGTGTATGGCATTGAAAACTATACTTGGGCGATTCAAAACCTTGTTCAAACCTCATTGCGTTCTATTGTGGGTGAAATGGATTTGGATGATGCCTTGTCTTCGCGCGATCACATCAAAGCCAAACTCAAAGCAGCCATTTCTGATGATATTTCAGACTGGGGAATTACCCTTAAAACTGTAGAAATTCAGGATATTAAACCATCGCATACCATGCAGGCAGCTATGGAAGAACAAGCTGCAGCAGAACGTCAGCGTCGTGCTACCGTAACCAAAGCCGATGGTGAAAAACAAGCGGCTATTTTAGAAGCCGATGGTCGTTTGGAAGCTTCACGTCGTGATGCAGAAGCGCAAGTTGTATTGGCAGAATCTTCTCAACGTGCCATTGAAATGGTCAGCTCTGCGGTAGGTGATAAAGAAATTCCTGTGGCGTACTTATTGGGTGAGCAATATGTAAAAGCCATGCAAGATATGGCGAAATCCAACAATGCCAAAACTGTGGTCTTACCTGCAGATGTCCTGAATACCATTCGTGGTGTTATGGGTCGCAATAATCCATAAGCAAATCAGATAAACATCAAGATGATAGGCAGCTTTCAAGCTGCCTATTTTATGCCCATTCAGAAAAAAATCTGAAATATTTTAGGACTTACGCACTATTATTTAAAGATTCTCTGTGGTAGCAGATGATTTTTATCGAGAATAAAGTCATCAATGAAGCTTTTGATAATTGGTCTAAATAATTTCTTCTGCCAACGATATACATTTTC
>NZ_JAYFSK010000093.1:0-5694 GCF_041464035.1 Acinetobacter sp. AL9
ACAATACAAAAAATTTCTGTAAAATCGTACATGGTAGTTAGAGCCTTTGGGTTGTGTCGTAACTTTCTAAATGGCTCTAACTACCTTTTTTTCAAGGGCTTTTCTTATCCGTAATTCGGGTTATATAACTAAAATTAAAAATAAATTGATGTATTTAAAAATAATTTACACGATGAATAATATTTAATTTTTTTTAAATTGAGGGTTAAATGAAACTAATTAAATTATTTTCTATAGCAAGCCTGATTGCTTTGGCTGGCTGTAGTTCTAAAGTAGTGACTTATGATACTGCAGGGCAAGTGATTGGTTCATGTGTCGCTACACAGGGCTTTATTTTGGGGGCTAAAGCTGTGTGTTATGGTGGTGCCAACATACAAGGCATTAACTATTCTAAAGTAGATGAGCGCACGGGTTTATTGCCAACCATACCAAATAATTCGCAGATTTCACTGCAACAAGACTAATTTTTTAGAGGGGTAATACAATGAAAATTTCTAGTTTAATCGCATTAACAGCGGCTATTTTGATGACAGGTTGTGCTTCAAAAGTGACAACTTATGATTCGAGTGGTCGTATGATTGGTTCATGTCAGGCAGAGCGTGGGTTTGTAATTGGTGGTGGTGCACACTGTGAAGGACGTGCTAACCAAGAAGGTCGCAGTGTACGTTAATTGATGCTAATGACAAAAAACCGAGCTATTTAGCTCGGTTTTTTTAGATTCAACAGCTTTTATTTTTCAACGAAAGCACGTTCAATCACGTAATCGCCCAATTCACCCATACGTGGTGATTCTTTTAAACCATGTTGGTCAAGTAATGCTGCAACATCTTTTAAGAATGCAGGGCTACCACATAACATGGCACGGTCAGTTTCAGGGTTAAAACGTGGTAAACCAATTTTTTCAAAGATTTCACCCGATTCAATTGCCGTGGTCACACGTCCTTGGTTTGGATATTCTTCACGTGTAACGGTTGGGTAATATACCAGTTTTTCACGAATACCAAGTTCTTGGAAAAACTCGTGATTTGGTAATTCATTTAGAATTAAATCTTGATAAGCCAATTCAGAAATGAAACGTGTACCGTGAACCACAATCACTTTTTCAAAGCGTTCATAAGTTTCAGGGTCGCGGATGGTTGCCAAAAATGGAGCTAGACCTGTACCTGAAGAAAGTAAGTATAGGTTTTTACCAGGATTTAAATCATCCAGTACCAAAGTGCCTGTAGGTTTTTTAGAAACCAGCAATTCATCGCCCACTTTTACTTTTTGTAAAATAGACGTTAAAGGGCCATCAGGTACTTTAATTGAGAAGAATTCTAGCTCTTCTTCATAGTTAGCACTGGCAATCGAGTAAGCGCGCATTAAAGGCTTGCCATTTACTTCCAGACCAATCATCACAAATTGACCGTTTTTAAAACGTAGTGCGGTATCGCGAGTCGTTTTAAAACTGAATAAAGTGTCATTCCAGTGGTGTACGTGAGTAATCTTTTCGACGTTGAAAGCAGCCATTAAAGGTCTCAATAAATTATCAAATTAGAACAGCTTGCTATTCTAATCTAAAATCATTCTCTATAAACTGAATATATTTAATTGAGCTTATCAGAAAAAGTGATGAAGACTGATCTAAAAATGCCAATAATCGGATTTATGCACTCTCCCTACCGAGAAAAATTTGGTATTCCTCGTCAACCAAATCTGGTACAGGTCGAATCGTATATTGAAATGCAAGCGCCTTATAACGATGTGTTGGCATTTCAAGGGATCGAAGCGTTTAGTCACTTATGGTTAATCTGGCAATTTCACGACAATAAAAACCAAACCGATGCTCATCCAACCGTACAGAAACAGCAAAACCCCTGTTTTCGTGCACAAGTGCGTCCGCCACGTTTGGGTGGTAATCAAAAAATAGGTGTGTTTGCGACGCGCAGCATGTATCGACCTGCACCCATTGGTTTATCTGTAGTGCAATTTAAACAGGTCAAAAAAGTGGGTAAGTCACTGCGAGTTTATGTGACAGGAGCAGATTTGTTGCATGGCACGCCTATTTTGGATATTAAACCTTATATTCAATATTCAGATGCTGTGCCTGATGCACAAAGTGGTTATGCGCAAGATGAACCCATAAGAAAAACAGTGCTATGGATGGACACAGCCGAAGCGCAAAAAAATCAGTTGCTCGAATCTGGCGTATTACAGCCACAGATTGCGCAGGAATTGGAACAGGTCTTGTCTTTAGATCCACGACCTGCATATCAGGATGATGCTGAACGAATTTACACCATGAATTTTGCAGATTTTGATGTCAGTTTCCGTGTCGATCAGCACGCAGTACACATCCTAAAAATTGTTTTAATCGCTGTCGATTAAACCATCATATATAAAATAGCCACCAACGCCAGCATGTGCAAAATTTGGGTAGGTGCGAAATAAAGTGCAAAACGTAAGCCGCCAATGAGTGCGGCATTGATACATTTAGAAATTGCATGAGCAACAAGACCTAAAATTAAGGCGTACAGCAACATTTGCTGACTGGGTGGACCTTGCATCACTACAGTAGCAATGGCGGCATGCACCTCAAATAAAGAGGCGAGTAAGGTACCAATGATTAAGCCTGCGTCGCCAAGCATTTGCTCTAAGCCGTAGACCATGGCTTGAATTGCGGTTAAGGTCGCCACAATAATAGCGGCTTCTTTAAGGCTAAACATACGGGTGTCGGCTTCAGGTTTTGCTGTTGTCGTATTTTTATGCTTTTTAAGCAAGCATACGCCGACCAAAATTAAAATGCCAATGCCTGCCAGACTGGGCATAATTAACAGCTTAAACCACGCCAGATTGACACCCGCCACAATAATCAACATTTGCGCTAAAGTTGCCACGCAAGACATCAGAGCTGCACCTGCATTGGCACGTGCGTCGCCACGACCTGCGCGTACTTCCATGCCTAAACTGGCAATGGTTGCGGTGCTTGATACAAAACCTGAAGCAATTGCAGATAATATGAGGGCGTTGCTGCTTGAGAGTAAACGCTTGGCGATATGCGCTAAAGCCTGCACACTTAAAATTAAAATCAATAATTTTAAAATCACATAAGGATTAAGTACATTGCCCCATAGTGCGGTATTGGGTGTCAGCGGCAAGGCAATTAACACCAAAGCCAGTAAGAACAAGCCATCACGTAGTTCAGCTTCGGTAATCCACTGACTGACAATGCCATGCATGGTGTGCTTGGTCATGAGTAAACCTGTCAAAATAACCGATAAACCTGCTGCCAATGGAATATTCCATAAACACAATGCACCAATAAAATAGGTCATCACGAAGGCAAGTTCGGTGGTAGCGCCGGGGTCATCTTCCGTTTGATTTTTGAGGGAATATAAGCCAATTCCCCCAACAATCAACGCACCCACAATGGCAATGCTCGTGCCCAATAAGAAGCAAATGGCACCTAATAATGCGCAAATTCCAAAGGTACGTACGCCTGCAAAACGGTGATGTTGTCCATTTTTTTTACTGCGTTCACGCTCTAATCCAATCAGTAAGCCACAGCCAAGTGCTGCTGCAAACATGGTGAGCAGTTCGGGAAAATTGGTTGTAACCAAAGATGGAGGAGTCAGAAAATCCACAGCAACATTCCAAATACAAGGTGTTATTTTAAACATCATATATTTGAATTGTGTTTATCGCCATTTATGAATCTATTTTCACTCTAAAATTATGGCTTAATCGAACCATACAAGATTACTGTATTAAAGAAGTCATTCAGCCCTGAAAGCAAACTCTGCTATAGTAAACCCAGATTTTGGGGCATATAACAATGAATTTTAATTTTGAAATAGACAGTACTTGGTGCTTAGAACAATTAGTCAAAGATGGTAAAATTACCGAACGTGATCAGGCTTTGGTACAAACCACGCATCGTCAACGTGATCAATTAAAATGGCATCCGTTACAATGGATTGCCAACTTTAATTTGGTCGATCAAAGTCATCCCCAAACCACTTTAACTTTAAACCGTTTATGCCAATGGCTGGCTGATAAATCAGGCTTGCCATTCTATATTATTGATCCGTTAAAAGCCGATGTTGCTGCTTTAACAGCTGTGATGTCGCAGGAATTTGCATTGCGTAACCGTATTTTAGCTGTGGAAGTGATTGCAGATGCGGTGTTAATTGCGACAGATCAACCTTATAAAAAAGAATGGGTTGCCAACTTAGAACATAGTTTATTGCCCAAAAAAATTCAGCGAGTTTTACTCAGCCCAGATCAATTACAGCGTTATTTGATCGAATATTACCAAGTGAGTCGCGCAGTACACTCATCACAAAAATCTTCTGCACATGACCGTGAAAATAAAGGGGTCGAGGCTTTATTGCAATTGGGCGATACCCAAAACCCAGATGCCAATGATCAACATATTGTGAAGTTGGTGGATTGGGTGCTGCAATTTGCCTTTGAACAAGGCGCAAGTGATATTCACCTCGAACCACGTAAAGACACAGGCAAAGTACGTTTTCGTATTGATGGCGTGTTGCACACCATCTATAACATGCCTGCCAATACGCTTACCGCAGTCATCTCACGGATTAAAATTTTAGGGCGTATGAATGTAGCCGAAAAACGTAAACCGCAAGATGGACGTTTAAAAACCCGAACTCCAAAAGGACAAGAAACTGAACTGCGTTTATCGACCTTACCAACGGCGTTTGGCGAAAAACTGGTGATGCGTATTTTTGACCCAGAAGTATTGGTACGCAGTTTTCAGCAATTGGGTTTTGATAGTCGTTTGTTGAATGAATGGCATGCCCTGACTGCACATAGTCACGGCATTATTTTGGTTACAGGCCCTACAGGTTCGGGTAAAACCACCACGCTGTATTCATCGCTAAAGCAATTGGCTACCGATGAAGTCAATGTCTGCACCATTGAAGACCCGATTGAAATGTTAGAACCGAGTTTTAACCAAATGCAGGTGAATACTGCAATTGATTTAGGTTTTGCCGATGGTGTGCGTGCCTTAATGCGTCAAGACCCTGACATTATTATGGTCGGAGAAATTCGAGATCAGGATACCGCAAATATGGCGATTCAAGCGGCACTGACGGGGCATTTAGTTTTATCGACACTGCATACTAATGATGCGCCGTCAAGTTTGACTCGTTTGCATGATTTGGGCGTGCAGCCATTTTTGACTGCTGCCACAATTTTAGGCGTTTTGGCACAGCGTTTGGTGCGTAAGCTATGTCCGCATTGTAAGCAGGAAGGCTCAATAAATGAAAAAGACTGGGAACATTTGACCTTTGACTACATTATGGAAATGCCTGCACAAGTGTTTAAACCTGTCGGATGCGATGAATGTCGTCAAACGGGCTATAAAGGTCGGGTCGGAATTTATGAGTTTATGCCTTTAAGTTTAGACACCAAACAGCTCATCAGTGCCAATGCCAATTTAAATGAATTACGTCAGCAAGCTAAAAAAGAGGGCATTGAACCGTTGCGTATTGCAGGCGCACGCAAAGTTTTAGAAGGCATGACCACTTTAGAGGAAGTGTTGCGAGTCGTGCCATTAAATTAACCCCAGTTACGGATAAGCCAAAGATTTAATCACATGAATTTTAGGCTTATTCTTTTGGCAAAGTTGATACGCACATAGTGAAGAAAATACGCCTGCTAAAAAACCAGCAATCGAACGATGTT
>NZ_JAYFSK010000094.1:0-5326 GCF_041464035.1 Acinetobacter sp. AL9
ATCCATAAATTATACACTAATAACGTAATTAATAATACTGTTATTACTCCAAAGGCGATGTTAATGCGCTTTTGACGACGTTCAATCCGACGAATACGGTTTTTATGCTGTTTAAGCTCAACTTGTAGGGTGTTGATCTTAGAGCGTTGTTCATCAATTTTGTCTAAAAGTGGGGCAATGCGCTTTTTAGAACCAATCACTTCTTGTTCTTGCGGTGCTTCTTTCAGCCATTGTTTCCAGTCAGCTAAAACTTTGGGTGCACTAAAATGCAAAATTAGATCACGAAACTCATCTTTAAGGGTAATGTCACCATCTATACGCATGTGTTTAATACTGCGACGATTACCTAAAATAAAGATTTTAAATAAATCTATGAGGGTGGTGCGCACATCTAAATCGACAGCTTGTTCAGGTGCTTTGCTGTCAAATAAGATGCCGTTTGGATTGAATTCCACGTAAATGTCGAAATAAGGAATATAGCTATTAATTTTAATGGTGATTTTCTGGTCGACAAACTTTTTAGCCTGCAAAGCGACCACACGATCATGTTTTAGAATAAAGCTAAAAATTGTTTCCAGCACAATCATGAGCATGGTCAGCAACAAATGTGGATTACTTTGTCTTTGTTGCGAATCACTCATAAAATCAAGTCCCTAAATCTAAAGTTGAATTCCTTGTTTTGCGCTTCGTTGAGAATACATTCTAAGAAGCGCAGCGAATAATCTTGCTTTGTAGAACAGTTTAGCAAAACGATCAAGTATTTAATTTGCTATTATGAAAGCATTTTGTAGGTTTATTACATTTATGTGCGCATAAAATAAGCAGGAGAGAGGTTCATGGAAAAAACGACGGATAGCGTAGAAGAGCATTTGCTTGAATCAGAAACCACATTGAAAAATAAAGATAAATTACGCTCAGGACGTAAATCATCACTCGATTTTCGTAAATATACCAAGCAAATTTGGCTAGCAGGTTTAGGTGCATTTTCACGCGCAGAAGAAGAAGGCAATAAATTGTTTGACTCTCTGGTCAAGGTGGGTGAGGAATTAGAATCTAAAACTACAGAAATTGCCGATCAAACAGTTGAAAAAGTGTCTGAAAAAGCCAAAGAGTCGGTCATTGATACTAAAGATAAAGTTGAGCGTTTAATTGACCATAGCGTCAATCATTCTTTAAATAGAATTGGCTTGGTGACAGCAAAAGACCTACAACATTTGGAGCAATTGGTACTGCAATTACATGCCAAAGTCGATGCGTTGATTGAAGAAAATAAACAATTAAAAGAAGATGTCGCGAAAAAGTAATTCTGTGCAAAGGGGGCTTAAAGTATGTTGCTTTATTATACATCGGGTATTTTAGGGCAAAACTGAATAGAGGCTAATAGTTCCATCGTTTTACCATTTATTTTGCATAAAAGCGTGCAGGGAGTATTGCTTTTACCCTCAAAGCATTGCTATAAAGGCGTTACGGTAATTTAAATTAAATCTCTGGACCTTAAATAAACGATATTAAGAGGACGTAATTTTCATGAATAAATCAGAATTAATCGATGCAATTGCAGAGAAAGGGGGATTGTCTAAGACTGATGCAGGTAAGGCCTTAGACGCAACAATTGCTTCTATTACTGAAGCGCTTAAAGCGGGTGATACTGTAACCCTCGTTGGTTTTGGTACATTTAATGTGAAAGAGCGTGCTGCTCGCACAGGTCGTAACCCACAAACAGGTGCTACACTTGAAATTAAAGCAAGCAAAGTACCAAGCTTTAAAGCGGGTAAAGGTTTAAAAGATTCAGTAGCATAATCTTTTAAAATGCCAAGAAAGCGCGCCAATTGGCGCGTTTTTTATTAATAATGTCAATAAACGGCTTCAACGCATTCATTCGTTGAGGGTTTTCAGTTAAAATCTCGCACAAATAAAATATTGGAATACTTATGGAATCTTTTCGTAAAGTTATTAAGGGTTGGTTGGGCAAAGTTTTGCTCGTCTTGTTCTTGACCCCTTTAGCACTTGTAGGTATTGAAGGATATTTTAGTGGAGGTCAGTCTGAAGACACTGCACAAACAGTCAATGGTCAGCAAATTTCAAAACGAGAATTAGATAATCTGACCAATTCCTTGAAAGAACAATACTTGGCCTATACCAATGGTGATGAAACACTATTGAATCAAAATTATATTCAAAACAAAGCCAAAGATACGTTGGTTGCACGTACCTTGTTATTACAACAAGCTGAGAAATTAGGGATTTCTTTGAGCGATGCACAAATTGAACAAATGATTGCACAGCAACCGAATTTCCAACAAGATGGCAAGTTTTCTGAAAGCTTGTATGCGAACTATCTGCAATCTGTAGGCATGACCAATCAGGCGCTTGTGGCAAATTTACGCCAAGACCATGCGTTAAAAATGCTGAGTGCTAGCTTTACCGATTATGCTTTAGTTAGCCCGTCTGATATTCAGCAAATTGCCAATTTACAAACCCAGCAACGTACTTTGCATTTATCTAGCATTAAGTTAGATGACTACAAGAAAAACATCACCACAAATGCACAAGAGATTGCTGCGTATTATGAACAGCACGCCAATGCCTTTAAACAGGTTGCTAGCGTTGATGTCGATTACATTGTGGTGACTCCAGCCAATATTGCACCTGCAAATACGGCTGTCACTGACGCAGAGTTACAACAGGCTTATCAAAAGTTTGTCGAAACTCAAAAAGGTGCTGCTGTACCGACAGTGAAACATATTTTAATCACCACCGATGCGCGTGATGATGCCGCAGCTAAAAAACTTGCAGAGCAAGCCGCAGCTGAAATTAAGCAAGGTACAAGCTTTACTGCAGCTGCACAAAAGTATTCGGATGATCCTGAGTCTAAAGCCAAAGGTGGTGAGGTTGCAGGTTATGAAGCAGGCGTATTTGGCGATGCCTTTGACAAAGCCGTGGGTAGCTTAAAATCTGGTGAAGTATCACAGCCGATTAAAACTCAATATGGCTATCATGTGATTCAAACAGAAGGTGCTACAGTTCAAGTCCCTGCGTTTGAAACTCAAAAAGCACGTTTAATGGCAGAGTTGCAAAAAGCCAAAACTGAAAATGCGTATACCGATACCATCAACAGCTTAAATGAATTGGTGGTGAGTAGTGATGCTTTAGATGTTGTGGCAGAAGAAGTGAAAACGGCCAAAGTCGAATCTGTTAATGGTTTAACTTTGGCGGCGCAGCATCCTGTTTTAAGCCAGCCATCTGTCAAAGTTAAATTGTTTAATGATGATGTGAAAAATGGCGATCGCAACGCATCGAGTAACATTACTTTAGCCAATGGCGATGTGGTATGGGTGAAAGTGCGTAATTACCATGCCGCAGGTGTGCAAACTTTAGAAGAAGCAACACCCCGCGTAAAAGCTAAACTGATTGAGAAAAAAGCCTTTGATGCAGCGAAAAAAGATATTCAAGCTGCGTTGGATGCCTTTAAAACTCAACCTGCAGCGACCGTTTTGGCGAAAAACCAAATCCGTTTTGAAAATGCAGGCACATTCACCCGTGCAGATGGTTTGTTAAAGCGTGAAATTGAACGTGCTGCATTTAGTGTGCTTGCGCCTAAAGATGGTATGTGGTCAGTAACAACAGCATCTATACCAAATGAATTGGTGGTGGTAGCTGTATCAAATGTAAACGATACTACATCGAATGCTTTAACGCCTGAGCAACTGAAAGAGTTAGCGCAGTTGTATCAACAATTACGTGCTCAACAAGAGCTAGATGACTATACGCAATATTTGAAATCGAAAGCGAAAATCAAATAAGTGATGAACATCTACAAAAAAACCAGCAAATTTGCTGGTTTTTTTGTGCATTTAAAATGATTAGACAAGCAGTTTCAAGATTTATTCAGCGCGAATTTTTAGCTCATAACCTGTGTATTTACGAATGTTGATGACACCTGTATCCAAGATTAAGTATTGCCCTTTAATTCCTTGCAGTTTGCCGCGAATGATTGGGGTTTTATCTAAGTTATGTGATTTAATTTTCTCAGGATACTGTTCTACAGGGTACACAAATTCACGCGGAAGTTCCTGATCTAAAAGCTCTACCGTTTCGTTGAATTCAAGGTTTTGACTAAACTCATCACGAATGGTCTGAATTTTAGGTGCAAATTCTTCAATTAGTTGTTCCCGCACTTCAATCAGGTTTAGAGGCTCTGCTTCGCCTTTGAGTAGTTTGCGCCAGTCGGTTTTATCTGCGACTTGTGTACCAAACATAACTTCTAAATGCCCAGATAAACGACGTGAGCCGACTTTCATAATTGGTAAGGCTTGGGTTGCGCCCTGATCTAACCAACGTGTTGGCATTTGACCTAAACGGGTGATTCCCACTTTTAAAGCACTTGAGTTGGCTAAATATACGATGTGCGGTTGAAAGCAGACTTCTTGAGCAAAACTATCTTCACGACAGGTACCTAAATGATAGTGACAGGTCTCAGGCTTCATGATGCACATATCGCAAGATGCTTTGGTTTTAAAACACTTGAAACAATGTCCTTGCGAATAGGATTTTGGTGTTTTCACACCACAAGAAACACAATAAATATTGCCCGTCCATTCCAGTTCAAGTTCTTGCCCAAGCTGAAAAGGCAGGTCAATTTCTGCACGGTCTAGAATAAATTTATATTCAACATTTGCCTTGTGTACCTGTTCATCAGTTACACTATGGTCCTTAAGACCTGCGTGCATTTTATGGCAAATGCCTTGTAGTTCCATAAGAATACTCTCTCGAAAATGAAGGAATGCAGTGATGGCTGAAATGCGTTTAATTCAAGCATTAATTGATGATTTATCTCAACAACAGCCAATTTCTACTGCATTGTGTATAGGGCAAAATATTGAAGCAAGCCCGAAGTATAACAATCAAGCGGCTGATGAGCAGCCAACTATCCAATGGCAGTATTTTAGCGCATTGGTATTTTTAAATCTGCCTTTTACCCAACGTTTTGATTTGGCAGTTGTATTTTTAGATGCTGCCGATTTTGCTGCGCAGACACCACAACACACATCACAAATTTTGGTGAAGCTCCGTGACTTATTGGCAAAGCGTATTGTGGTGATTGCTGCGCATGAAGATGAGCAATTGCTTAGAGCGCTTGGTTTTACGCAATTGATTGAACATCGCTTTGAGCAGCATCATTTGTGCTTATGGCAATTTAATATTTTGACTTATAAGCACGTGCCTGATTGGTTTAATTCTAAGTTTTGGGCAAACCCTGAAAATTGGGATAAATTCCGTTGGTAAGTGGTGCATTAAACTCATAAAAACCTAATAATGATAACTG
>NZ_JAYFSK010000095.1:0-5301 GCF_041464035.1 Acinetobacter sp. AL9
CAAGCGGTTGTCTGTCCTTTGCCGAAGCTGACTTACCAGAAGCCGATAAGAAAAAAATCATGGCTGATTATGAAGCATGTTTATTCCCTGGTATGTCTCCAGATCAGTACAACATTCTGTGGATTGAGCATCGGGACAAAGGGCGATTAGAGCTAAATTTTGTTATTCCTAACGTGGAGTTGAGTACAGGAAAACGCCTACAACCATTTTATGCCCCTGCCGATTTAGGTCGTGTCGATTGCTTTAAAAAGATTGTTAATCACGACTACAACTTGCATGACCCTGACGACCCTGCAAACCGCCAATTGTCTAGCGTTCAGCTTAATGAGGATGGTGAAATAGAAGCCAAAAAGAAAGGAGTAGGGAAGTCTCAAACAGCAGATGAAATAGCTAATACAGTCGATACATTAGTTATGCAAGCGTATTTGAATGGCAAGATCAAAGATCGTGACGACACGATTTTATTTTTAACTGATGAACTAAAACTGAATGTTAGTCGGATTACTAAAGGCAGTATTTCAATTTCATTGCCTGACCGTAAAAGACCAATTCGCTTGAAGGGTGAAATGTATGAACGAGACTTCTCGATTAATCGAGCAGATTCGGAAGAAGAAGCAAGACGAACAGATAGCTATAGAGAGCGAATTTCAAGAGATATTACAGCAGTCAAAGCTGAATACAGCGACAGAATTGAAAGCAAGAGAACAGCACTTGCTGAACGCTATAGATCAATCGAACAAACTCATAGCGCAGAAAATCGCCTTGTTGCAACAACAACGTATAGAACAGGTCAAGGAGTTCAACAGCTCTACGCAAGTGCGACTAACCCTGACAAACAAAATACTTGGAATATCGACAGCTACTTTAGCAGTCTTAACTTTGATTCTATTTATCTGGAGTGGCAAGCAAGCAAGTCAAATAGCAGCAAACGCGACAGTGTTGAAGCAACAGCAGATAGCAATAGAAAACAATCACTTCAAGAGACAGCAGAGATAGAAAATGAGCGTACAAGACGAATTATTGCAAATAATCGAGAAGCAATCACAATTTATTCAACAATGTCATGCTTCGCTGAAACAAGTGAACTCTGCAATCGCATCGCAACAGCAAACAATTCAGCAGCAGCAACGCAGAATAACGCAACTAGAGCAGCAATTAGAGACAGTATTGATGCAACAGCTACAGCTCTCGAAGATGCAACAACAAGCGAACAGCAATTTAAGCGAAACATCGAGCGTGTTGATCAAAACACAACAACTTTGCGCAGATATGTTAAATCAAGCGAAGAAATAAGCGCACAGCAGACGATTCAGCAGAAACCTGATGATGTATCAGCACCAGCTCGCAAAGTTGAAAATAAGCAAAATGACGATGATTACAGCAATGATTTCAGACTTTAAGTCGAGCGAAGCGAGTTAAAAAAACGCGCAATACTTTCAGCGTGAAACGCTGAAACATGGCATAAGTCAATGATGTAAAAAGTTTTTTGAATTATCACAAGAACAGTGATACATTTCTTTAGAGCACAAAAAAAGCCCAACTTGGCGGGCGGGCTTTTTTCGTGGATTTTAATAAATGCTTGAAAACACTAAATTAAAACACCTGAAAACTGTCTTAATTTTATCAGTGTTTTCCTGTAATGCAAGGGAATACTGTTATAAATGCAGCACAACAATGTAAATAAATCTGATTTTAGATCAATTTTTTATCGAAATTTGCCACACAAGCCGTATTGCATGTATGAAAAACCTGGCTACATGCTTATTCGCACCAAAGCTATTGCTGTCAAACAACCATATCTTCAAATCAATCCGCCTTTGATCACGTTTTACTTCGTCTTTGATGATGACAAAGAAGATTCGGCACTGTCTTGGTTTGACGCAGGCTTACCAGAACCATATTGGACGACACAGAATCCTGAGAATGGTCATTGTCACCATTGCTACAAATTAGAGATACCACTTTGTACAAGTGAATTTGCTAGTGTGAAGGCAATCAAGTATGCGCAGGCTGTTTACTACGCGTATGCACTCAAACTAGGTGCAGATATTAGCTATTCGCAATTGATTACCAAAAATCCATTACATCCGCAATGGCGCACGACCTTCTGGACTGATCGAGCATACTCGCTTGATTATCTTGCTGACTTTGTTGACCTACCGAAGAAGCTTCCGAAAAAGCTCGAAGTTGTTGGTTTGGGGCGTAATGTGACAATGTTCGAAAAAGGTCGTCATTGGGCGTATAGGGCGATTAGAGACTATATGCACTATGACAGTAGCCTCGAGTGGCATAAAGCTGTTCTAGCGAAAATGGTGGAGATTAACAGTGGTTTTGAACAACCTTTACCATATAGCGAGCTGAAAGCCACAGCTAAGAGCATTGCGAGGTGGGTATGGCGCAATCATAACAGCGCTGAATTTCAGCAAGTATTCAGCGAGAAACAATCTCAAAGAGCCAAGATCGGTGTAAGTAAGGGAAATGTGTCGCTGGGTGGAAAAGCTCGATCAGCACAGTACAGTGATATGCGTCATCAAGCCTTAAAATTGCATATACAGGGCAAGAGCATCAAAGAGATTTCTAATTTACTGAGTGTGCATAGAAATACCGTATCGAGTTGGCTCAAAGATTATCAAAAATCTAACTAGCATCTGAATTATATTTTTTATGAGTGAAGCAATGTCTGTACCTAAGTTACGGTTTAAAGAGTTTGATGGGAATTGGGGAAAGAAAAAAATCTCAGAACAGTTCAATTTTCATAATACAAACTCATATTCGCGCGCTTTATTAGCCGAACAGGGTGAAATTATGAATATTCACTATGGTGATATTCACACTAAATTTTCTATGCTTTTTGATGTTAAAGAAGAAGTTGTACCATTTTTAAGTAGTGAAATAGATACAAATAAAATTGCTGAAAATCAATTTTTACAAGTAGGCGATTTAGTCATTGCCGATGCTTCTGAGGATTATAAAGATATTGGTAAGGCTATTGAAGTTATTAACTTAGATAATAAGAAAGTTGTTGCAGGTTTGCATACTTATATTGCTCGCCCCGTTGAAAGATGTGCAATTGGTTTTAATGGCTACTTAATGCAAACTTTTGAAGTGCGAGAGCAAATTAAAAAATTAGCAACAGGTATATCTGTATTGGGTATTTCTAAGACCAATTTAGGGAAAGTTGAACTAAAAATCCCTTGCCTAGCCGAACAAACCAAAATCGCCTCTTTTCTTTCTGCTGTGGATGAAAAGATTAGCCAACTCACGCAAAAACATGCGCTACTCAGCCAATACAAACAAGGAATGATGCAAAAGCTGTTTAGTCAGCAGATTCGTTTTAAAGCGGATAATGGCAGTGAGTTTGGGGAGTGGGAGGAAAAGGAACTCAAAGATATAGCAGAAATTAATCCTAAATCTAAAAAGTTACCTGAAAGTTTTATTTATATTGATTTAGAAAGTGTTGAAAAAGGGCAACTATTACTTCAAAAAAATATTGAGCTACAGGATGCACCAAGTCGAGCACAAAGATTATTAGCTAAAGGTGATGTACTTTTTCAGATGGTTCGTCCTTATCAGCAGAATAATTATTACTTCAACTTAAGTGGTGAGTATGTTGCCTCAACAGGCTATGCTCAAATCCGTACAAAATTGGATTCTAAATTTATCTATTATGCTTTACACGAAAAGACATTCTTAGATGAAGTTATGAACCGTTGTACTGGTACAAGTTACCCTGCAATTAATAGCTCAGATTTATCTTCAATAGAAATACTTATTCCCTGCTTAGAAGAACAAACCAAAATTGCTAATTTCTTATCTAGCATTGACCAAAAAATTGAAGTCGTTGCACAGCAAATTGAACAAGCCAAACAGTGGAAAAAAGGCTTGTTGCAGAATATGTTTGTTTGAAAATCCATGCACAAGTGCAGCCAAATCAGATAACAGCCCTCTTGGGGGCTTTTTTTTTGTCATTATGGTCAATTCTAAATATGTTCCACGATCGTATTTACTCTTTGCTTAGGCTATTAAACTTTTATTTTCTTAACAATAGTAGTGTTTAATTCTTCACTTTTTATGTAAAATTTACATAAAATTTAAGTAATTTTTAAAGGTTAAGATATGGACAACAATAAAGTGAATCTAACAATTCAAATTGAGAAAGAACTGAGAGATTCATTTAAAAAAGTATGTAAATCACAAGATACTGATGTTTCAAAAGAGATTCGATCTTTTATACGTCAGTACATCAAAAAATATGGACAACAAGATTTATTTAAGAAGTGAGAACAGTTATGACAATGACACCCGAAGAACTTGAAAAACTAAATCAAAAACGTTCAAAAATAGTTGATGATTTATACGATTTTTTTAATTCATCAAAAGAAAATCAACAGAGAGTTCAGGAATCCGTAAATCAAAGTATTAAGAAAGGGGAAGCTCCAGATGTTTTTTATAGAGTTAGAGTTGAGAAAAACACTGGTGAATAATGTCTGATTTTGAACGACCTCGATAATACTTAGATTTAAGTATTATCGAAAGGTCATCCAAAACAGACATTTCAAGTTTTGTTTTAAACACAGATCGGAAGTAAAAAAGTCATAATTCACAATACCAAAAACCAAAAAAAAAGTTTAGAATTTTAGTGTCTACCGTGTAAAAAGCAAGGATACACATAGTGCCCTATTTCGGCTTCGCCAAAATCGTGCCCATGTGAACCTTGATCTGGGGACACCCCCGATACCCCCGTCCTTTTAGCCTCAAATTGGAGTGACCAAAATGGATACCGCTACAATTCCAACATGGCAACGACCTGAGCCAGTTGAAGAGTATCGAACAAATATTGTCAAAGTCCGACTGACTGATAGTGAGCTGAGTTTAATAAAAGAAAAAAATCCTCACGCTTCGCTTTCACGTTTCATGCGTGAAGCAACTTTGAACGCTGCCCGACCGACTGCGCCAATTGAACAGCCGAAGCAAAAATATTCCAAGACTGAGCGAGATACATTAATTGCACTTAGTCGAATTGGTACTAACGTCAATCAAATTGCTAGAGCGATTAATGTTGATGTGAAGAACTTGAATGATATTGATAAGACAAAACTATTGATTCTATTGCTTGATATTGAGAAGCAACTCAAAGAGCTAAGACCATGATTGTCAAATTCTTTAAGTTCGGCAAAGGCAATTCAAAATCATGTATTGATTACTTGCTCGGTGCAGATCGTGACCGTGAACATGCCAAAGTTTTGAGTGGTGATGTTGAGCTAACGTCTGCAATTATTGATTCAAGCAGATTCACAAAGA
>NZ_JAYFSK010000096.1:0-5158 GCF_041464035.1 Acinetobacter sp. AL9
TTTTTTTCGTCTGCGGAAAAGTGTACACCAATTTTACAACCTTGTTAAGTTATTCATTTTATTGCGAATTATTAAAAAAATGCACAACAAACAAAAATGTATGTTGCTGTTTTTAAAAGGTTTGAGTTTGGTTTTGCTGAACACACCAAGATTTTTGAAAAAAATCCTGGTGTGTTCAACCAGAAACTAAAACCATTTTATTTGCTTGCTTTTTGAATCGCTTTTTTCATGTATTCAATCATCTCCAATGGCTCTGCATTAGCTCTAAGTCCTGATTTAAGCCGTTGCACATACTTCAATTTTAAAGGGCGATAATAGGGTAAATATTTTTCGCCATATTTAGCCTTAAAAACCTTACGTTCCTTAGCCCATAATGTCCCGACCTGTTTACGCACACCTCTGAAACCAAGATAGCCCTCTAAAATTTTCAAATGCTTCTCAAAATATGCCTGTTTTTCTTCCTCAGATTTTTCAATGCACTGATTCCAACGATTAATCAGTACCTCACCCTGTTTCTGCACCTTGCTATAAGATTCAGATCCAATCCTCCAAGTCCAATCGGAAGCATTTTTTTCACGCCCCTCTAAATCGTCTTTGATTGAGCGCTTTTGAGTTAAACGTACAAGCTCATAATTTCCAAATTTAATTGGTGAATCAAAGACATAAGAAAATTTTTCAGCACCATCAATATACTTTTTAAGCGTACTATTCACTTGGTCAATTGGTATAAGACCGTCATAGATTTGAGGGGTATCAATATTGCAAAAAAGATAAAACTTCATTTCTAAATAACTCTCGGAATGATTTAAAAAATCAAAGTCTGAACGAGTAAATTTTTCAGGTTCATTTTTAGCAATTTCAATTAAATCTTTAGTGAAAGCATCATCACCAACAAGGTTCGGCTTGATGATTAAATCAAAAGTTGGATGCCCTTTTTTCTTTTGCTTAAAGCGTTCTTTTGGGGAAATTGTGAGTTGATAACGCTCAGTCCATTTCTCAACAAAGTTTATAAACTCCTCGTCATCATGAAATTCCATATCAAGCTCAGCAAAAAGAACACAATTCGATCTTGTTATTTCATCTTGTAGCTTTTGCATCGCAAGTGTAGAAAACATTGAAAAATAGATCATCACAGCATCCAAATAGCGGTTTTATGTTAAAAATAGCTTTTTTATTGGAATTTAACAATAGTGATTTAAGGTGATTAAATCTTAAATTATAGAATTTAACACCTTAAATTTTTTTAAAATTTTCTTATTTTTTACATGATGGAATTTAACAATTATGTAGTTCCTGCGATTTGACTACATGACTGTAATCTGATAGTTTTGATTTTAGATATTGCTGTTTTTATTAGGTCTGCCAAACCTTTGTTTTTTAGATATTTTTATCTGATTCTCAAGGGTTTAGCCAACCTTTCGAGAATCAGCATCTGCCGATTTATCATTACTGCCATTTTGATAAATTACATCGGTGTAGCTGCGTGCGTGGGAAACCTAGCTGGCGCGGCTGCAACGAGGGCTGAGGGGTGTGATTCCCCTTTTCTACTCATTCCATTCGATTTTTTTAGGTCGGGGGAGCTGTAGTTGGGCGACAAGGACACGGGAATCTAGGCGACTAGATCAACCCTGCCAATTTTGAGAGGTTGAGAGTTTTCAAGGATTGATAAACTCGTTAAGAAACCCTACGAGCTGTTAGCGATGACAGACGTATGGCCAACAGGTGGGCTTTTGCGGTTACGGTGACGTAACAGGGGTGCAAGTTGAAAGATGGCGTACTCGGTACTCAAACAGTGATTTGGTGAATTTGTCGTGACGACATTCCACATTGCTAAGTTGAGATCAATGGATAGCTCAAGCCTGTAATTGCGTGTCAGCCGTTGTTAACGGTCAAACTCGCATTTGGTAGTGAAAGTGCTTTACCTGCTTTGACGATTTGTAAACTGTATTAATGCCCCTAAATTCTTGGAACTACGGGGGGCGGAACATGGAACACAGAGCAAATTCAGCAGATAAGCGATCTACACGTTAAGACAAAATTGGATAACTTGGGACGCACTCAAGACCGTTTTGAGCATGGCATCTGGAAACAGTGCAGGCAACATGCAAGGTCGTGATTCGTGAGAATCTTTATGAGTGTTGGAGATCAGATTAGTAGATTCAGGTTGTTATTTAACTTGATATATCCGTTCGAGCGAATAAAAACGTAAGCGCTTCTTTTGGTAAAACAAAAGTTTAGATGAACGAAAGTCTGAGCCGATGGTGGTTGATGTGAAATATCTAAAACAGTGTTTTGCTTGGGATTGGCTTCCCTAACAGATTGGCTTCTGTAATGTAAAACACTGAAAAACAGCAAATTTAATTTTTCAAAGTTTGGCTACTAAGAAAAATTAGGCGTTGGCACGGCAATGGTGATGCACGTTAAAACATCAAAGGATTGGTAGCCCAAGCTAGCAGTTGGTGGATAACAACTAAAAACTGATTCCCAGTTTGAGCATTCTGTAAAAAAATGCTCGCCTTTTAGTTTTTTGGTAAAAAGAAATTAATGAATGGCTCTAAATGCTCACCATTTGCGTTTTAAGCGACTTTTTTGCTTAGATATAGAATCACCAATCCATCACTCTAAAAATTAAATCTAGCGCAAACTGTGCGTAAAATTAAAAAGGTTTAAACAAACATCTGCTGCAACAAACCTTTTTTCCACTGTTTGGCTTGTTCAATCTGCTGTGCCACGACATCAATCTTTTGGTCAATGGCTGACAAGAAGTTAGCGATTTTGGTTTGCTCTTCTAGGCAAGGGATTTGAAAGGTTACTTTTCGGATGGCATTACCAACGATTTGTGGCTGTGCTGAACCAGAAATAACATCTTTAAAACCTCTAAAACACAGAGCATAGTAAATATATAAAGTTAAATGTTCATTTTCATTAATTTCGTCAATAGACATTGCATTACCTGTGATATAGCTTTTAGCTTTTACTAAAGTAACTTCACCACATGTAGCTCCTCGACAAGTCACCGCAATTGTTTCATTGATATGGTTGTATTTAGGATAAAAACCAATATATCCATTAGCTCCAAAAACTGGATATCCTATTTCAGTAAGTTCACTTGATGAAATAGTTTTCCATTGTTGTGGTTTAGATATATCTCCCAAGAATACAGACTTCCACTCTCCAAACTCACTTCCATCATCAGCCTTGAAGCGAATCTGCTGATTAAACAGCTTCTGCATCATGCCTTGTTTGTATTGACTCAGCAGCTCATGTTTTTTGGTCAGTTGACTAATCTTTTCATCCACTGCGGAAAGAAAAGAAGCGATTTTGGTTTGTTCTTCTTTTGAAGGCAGTTTTAAAAGAACTTCACCCAATATTTTTTGGGAAATATTAGTTTGTGACTTTGCTAATCCTGAAGTTTTAGACTGCAACTGATTCTGACATTTTACTGAAGATAAACTAATGCCTAAAAATAGAGGATTGTTTTCTTCATTTGATTTCAAGCGAATTAATTTATCTGAAATCATCAGTTTTGAACGAACTGAATGAGGAACAACTGAAACAACCCCAACTCGTTCCGTAGGCCCTGCTCGTGTAACCAAAATATCCAAAGGTTTAACTTCTATTTCCTTTCGAGGAGTCAGCTCTAAAGGTAGTTTCTTATTAAAAGAAGAATTAAAGCCACTCCAATCAACTGAAGTCGTTTTTAAAACCCCCCATTCGCTTGAGTTAGCAGGGTAGCTTTCACATTGAGGACTCCAACCTGAATCAATTGAAGTAATACAATTTTTTAGTGTGACTTCCTTCCAATTCTCATCAAACTCTTTAAATCTTAATTTAGGAAACAACGTAAAACTCTCTTTAAATTATGAAACTTCGGATAAAGAAATTGATCATTCAGAAACAGCTAAAAATAGCCTAGGCTTAGATCGTGGAACATTCTTAAAATTGACCATATTGACACCCAAAATACCCCCTCTTCGAAGGGATATCTGATATAGCTTATTTGGTGCAACTTACAGAGTGCCATTTTTCTTTCTGTTGTAGTACGTCCTGCGTGATATTCCTATAGCTTCCCAAGGCTTCGTTGAACGCTCTGAATCAGCTTTAGCTCCACGTTTAGATTTTTGCCCACCTTTACGCCCTTTCTCAGCGTGCCATTGCTTTAAGCCTTGTTCACTAAATCTCTGCCATACCCACGTTGCTATGCTCTTTGCTGTGGCTTTAACTTCTGAATAAGGTAGTGCTTCGGGGAAACCTGCATTAATGTCCTTTAGGCGGTCTTTGACAGCGTTATGCCACAGTTGGAAAGGGGCATTTGCCTTTTTAAACTCTATAACAGCTTTATACGACCATGATGCGCCCTGCTGAAACATGGTGCAGTTACGCCCCAAGCCTTGCTCTTGCTCGCTTTTCCTAAGTGCTTTAACCACAACATAATCGGCAAGCTCATCGAGCAAGTACGATTTATCTGTGAAATACATCGTCCGCCAAGCGGGATTGTAGGGGTTTTTGGTCAGTTTTCGGCTGTACCCTGCATCAGCTTTGAGTTTTCGAGCCATAGCAGCCTGAATTTTTGCAGCGTACTGCATTGGCTTAATGCTTGCGATTTCCGTTGTGGGATAGGGAAATAATAAACGGTAGCATATATGTACATGCCCATTTTTCGGGTTCTGTGCTACCCAAAAAGGCTCAGGCAAGTTTTCTTCTCGCCAAGCAAGTGCAGATTCAGGGTAATCGAGATCAAAGACAAAGTAAGACACCAAACAAGGTTGGTTGAATTCAATGTATTTCTTTCTAATTGCTTCTGTTTTTTTCGTTCTGTATTGTCCATCCGCAAAATCATCTGTGCAGTGCGGATAGTACGCAAGATCGTTGAAAAACAGGTCTAGCTGTTTTTTTAGAGCCATGTTGTCCTTCAAAAAAATTTGAATTATTTGGCTCAACTAGGCTACAATTAGGGTTCAAGATAACTGTGCTCTAGTTGAGATTAATTTCTCAGCAAGTTGCCGAAGAAAAGCCCGATTGCAGTCGGGTTTTTTTTCGTCTGCGGAAAAGTGTACACCAATTTTACAACCTTGTTAAGTTATTCATTTTATTGCGAATTATTAAAAAAATGCACAACAAACAAAAATGTATGTTGCTGTTTTTAAAAGGTTTGAGT
>NZ_JAYFSK010000097.1:0-5002 GCF_041464035.1 Acinetobacter sp. AL9
CAAGAACGTATCAAACAACTCGAACGCGAAAATAAAGAACTGCAACGCGCCAATGAGATTCTACGTAAAGCAGCCGCTTTTTTCGCCCAGGCGGAGCTCGACCGCCCACACAAATAATGGTGGATTTCATCCATAACAATAAAGACTTATATGGTGTTGATGCGATTTGTAGGATTTTACCGATCGCAGCTTCAACCTATTACCGAACTTTAGATCTCGCTGACAATCCAGAACATCGAGCGAAACGTGCTCAGCATGATTTACATCATGCAGAACAAATTAAACGAATTTGGAAGGAAAGTTTAGGTCGATATGGTGTACGTAAAGTTTGGCAAAAATTGAAACGTGAAGGCTATGTTATTGCACGTTGTACAGTTGCTCGATTGATGCAGAAGCTAGATATACAAGGTGTTTGGCGTGGTAAGAACAAACAAACTACCCGCAACCGAGATGATCAAAAACGAGCAGATGATTTAGTGAAACGTAATTTTACTGCTGATCGACCTGACCAATTATGGGTCAGTGACTTTACGTATATTCAAACTCATTCTGGCTGGGTCTATACCGCCTTTATTATTGATGTGTTCTCACGAGCAATTGTTGGATGGAAAGTATCAACACGGATGAATACAGATATGGTGCTCGATGCACTTGAGCAAGCATTGCACGATCGAGGCATGCCAAAGAATGTGATTCATCATTCCGACAGGGGTGTGCAATATCTTTCGATTCGCTATACCAATCGTTTAGAAGCAGCAAATTTACGAGCATCAGTCGGTACAACTGGTGATTCATACGATAATGCTTTGGCTGAAACGGTGAATGGCTTATACAAAACAGAGGTGATTGAATATTTAAAAGCAGATTGGCAAGGTTTAGCAGATGTACAACTTGCGACACTAAACTGGGTAGATTGGTTCAATAAAAAGCGTGTACACAGTGCACTGGGTTATGTGTCGCCTTTTGAGTTTGAAGCAATGTACTATGATAAGATTAACCCGTTAGGTCAGGTGGCTTAACTTAAATAAGTCTCCGACAAACCCGGTACGGTTCAATCAGTCAAATAAGACATCACTTGAGAAGAAAAGATGAAAACAGTAGGCAATGACTTGGTACGTAGTCAGTTGCATCAAAAGCGAAAATGGTATCTGGGGCTGGGCATTTTACTAGTGATTTTTGGTCTGGTCTTGCTAGCGACTTTACCCTTTGCAACCTTGTCCGTGGTATTCATGTTTGGCGTACTGATGATGATCGGCGGTATTCTGCATTTTGTTGCTGCATATAAAATTTTTCATGGCGGTTTTCGCTGGTTCTGGGCCTTATTCGGTCTTTTATACTTGCTTGCCGGATATTATGCGTTCAGTACACCGCTACAGACCGCGGTGGTCCTGACCCATATTCTGGCGATTATTCTAATTATTGCAGGTATCATCCGGATCTTGAATAGCCTTTTGTTTCGCGCTCTGGGGGGATGGGGCTGGACTTTATTTTCAGGCATCTTGACCCTGCTGGCAGGGATCGTGATTTTGCAATCCCCAGATGCACCGTTTTGGGTCCTGGGCCTGTTTCTGGCGATTGATATTTTATTTCAGGGGATTAATTACCTGACATTTGCGTCTTATATCCGGCATGAAGTCCCGAAAAGTTCAGCTGAGCTTTAAAAGCTCGCATCAAGAGCACTCCGTGCGCTCTTTTTTATGTCTTGTGATGAATATGAGTGTGATCAGTTTATGTCAAAAATCTTTGTACTAGCGCGGGGTTCCTTATACTGAACTTGTACAAATTATGTTGTGTAATGTATGTAACAAATTGAAATTATTAAAAATAGGATAACTAAAAATGCAACCGACTGAATTAAAACAATTACCAGACTGGTTATTAGAACAGTTACCCCAAATAACTGAACCAGCAATTTTATCACTGCGAGATAAGAAACTTGTCGTCACTTACCCTGATCGTATGGAAGCAATTCACGAAAGCTTAAAAGACGTACAACACCAGATCCATCATGTCAAACCTACAGATTTACAGATTCTACCAGAGGTTTATCAATATTTTGGTGAGGATAAAGAGAATGGTTGCCTATTTTTTAAAACCTCTGAGCATCTTTCGAGGAGTTTGTTTTCCTACACCGATCAAAATAAATTTGAGCATTTACAATCTGCTTTACAGACTGCCTTTGAAAATGAGCAAGAATATCTCGCAAATCCAACGGACTTTTTAACTGCCTATCATTTTATTGATACACACCCAGCTTTTTGGACGGTTATTGGCGAAGTACCATCATGGCACTGGAATACATGGGGGCATTGCCAAAATGTTTGTCACGGTGCATATAATGATGAAGATGATGGGAAATTAGTGATTTATTTAGAGACTGGCTCACATCTCAATAAAGTAGAAGATGGTGGTAAATTATACCAAGAGCATTATCATGATTATCGTTTAGATGTTTGGGCTGATACGTTTGAACAGGCGTTTATCAAGTTGGCGGCAATGGTGTATAAGTTTTTTGACCATCAAGGGGTTGAGCGTCCAGATGTGCCACATATAAAACCAGCATGGGTGCTGGAGCTTGATGAACGAATTGCAGAATTTAAAAAATGGAAAGATGAGGGGCTGTGAGTATTCACTATTAGGGAGACGTCCACGAGTTGTTAAAGTATGTCGATTAAAACATCTGCCAGCTTTTGACCATTCTTACGATCAATTAAACGTGCTGACATACCAAATTCATTTGGATCACTGTAATCAACAAAAAGTGTATCTCCAATAAACAAAATGTCTTTGGCATGACATTGTAATTTATCAATTAAATATTGATAAATTTGTGACTCTAGTTTAATTGCTCCAACCTCATAACTCCAAGCATAAGCATCAAGAGAAGGTAAAAATGAAGAAACAACTTTTCCATATGGCATAGCTAAATTTGAGCATAATGCCAATTCCTTAGTCATATTGCCAGCTGCTAGTAATTCTTTTATTCGTTTGTGCTTAGCCTCATTGGCTTTCTTACCTGTTGGCTTGTAACCCGAACGTGCCAAGCCCTGCTTAATACGTTCTATACGTTTCTCATTGTCCAGGTGTCAACGGCATTCTAAAATTGACCCCTTTTACCTTACAAATGGCAAAGTAAAATTGACCCCAATCCTGTGCTTGACTTGGAAATGTCTGTATAGGACATTTTAAATGGTTTATCGCATAGACATTTTAATTGGTGAATAACATTAAATGTAAGCCGAAAATAGAAATGTCCTAGATAAATAGATGAGCTAATTAACCGATATATTCGGCTCATTAATTGAGCTGAATATATGCTATATTCAACTCATCTTAGATTTTCAGAGAAAGATTGAAAATGCAGGAATGGATTTGGCAAATACAAAACTGGACAAATTTCACATGGCAAGATTCAATTATCTTACCTAAAACCAGACAGATACATCAAAAAATAGGAATTCTTCTTGGACAAAGTCAGCATGATTTAGCAAAAGAACAATTTACTCTAGATACTCTACTTGCCAATCTTGTTGCTTCATCAGCAATTGAAAATGAAACCATCAATGTTTTTTCATTGCGATCATCTCTAGCTCAACGTTTGGGTGTCACGCTTGAACAGCCTTATCCAAGCTCAGATCGATCAGAAGGTTTAGCCAATATCATGCTAGATGCACTTAACGATGTTAAGCAACCACTGACTGTTGAGCGTCTCATGCAATGGCATCGTTGGCTTTTCAATGATCTAGACTGGACAATGCAACGTTTACGCATTGGTCAACTCCGGGGATCAGAGCCTATGCAGGTCGTTTCAGGTCGATTGCATTACCCTAAAGTACATTTTGAAGCACCTCCAAGAGAAGGCTTAGAAGATCGCTTAAATGCCTTCATAGAGTGGTTTAATCAGAGTTTAAATGATTCATTGCTTGATCCATTGTTACGTGCAGGCATTACCCATTTATGGTTTGTTACTCTGCATCCTTTTGATGATGGTAATGGCCGTATTACACGTACACTTACAGACCTTGCTCTCGCTCAAATGGATGAACAAAGCATCCGTTTGTATGCAATGTCTACTGCGATATTAAACAAACGTAAAAGTTACTATGAGGTATTAGAGCAAACCCAAAAAAATGATTCTGATATCACAAATTGGCTGATTTGGTTTCTAGACACATTGAATGATAGCCTTGAAAAAACCTTGGCGCAGATCAGTCGAACATTATTTAAAAGTCAATTTTGGCATAAACATTCAAATTCAACCCTGGGTGAAGAACAACGCAAAGTTCTAAATCGTTTATTAGACGGTGGAGAAAATGGCTTTGAACATGGTATTAGTGCTTCACAATATCAAAAGGTTGCTAAAGTCAGTAAAGCAACAGCTACTCGCCATTTATCAGACCTACTTGAGAAAGAATGTATCGTCAAATTAGAAGGTGGTGGACGTAATACACGCTATCAGATTAATACTCAGTTATAGATATTCTTAGTAATAAAAAACCCCGGCATCCTGCCGGGGTTTTTCATATTGGGTTGCTAGGTATGACTCCTGTCTTACCTCACGTTCCTGGTGCGATCTTTCTTATTCTTGTTATTTGGAACATCCTGTTCTCTATGTACCCATCATAAGAAAATTCCAGTATGCCGGATAGCCGCAAAGGGCCGAGATTGATGTGAGCTAAAGCGTACAAAATAGCCTAAATTTTATCCACAAAAAATGTGGATAATTTTGGACATTGAGGCATTGATAAAATTTGAAAAAACTCAAAATTGATTACTTTTTAAACAAATTTATTGGCAAGAACTATCAAAACTGCTCATAAAAAAGACGACTTGTTTCAAAATCGGCTTTTTTCTCATTTTTGCATTTTTCTGATTTCGCAGATTCAAATCTCAAGTGCAACACATTTGTAGTTAGTTGAAAAAGTTAGGTGTATTCATAGAATCATTAGACTTTTTCAACCCGCAATTGGAAAGCACACAATGAAGAAATACACCCAACTTT
>NZ_JAYFSK010000098.1:0-4798 GCF_041464035.1 Acinetobacter sp. AL9
AAAATGTATATCGTTGGCAGAAGAAATTATTTAGACCAATTATCAAAAGCTTCATTGATGACTTTATTCTCGATAAAAATCATCTGCTACCACAGAGAATCTTTAAATAATAGTGCGTAAGTCCTATCTCTATAAAAATAAACCACTTAAAAATCATGACATCACAGAAAATTACTAAATACTATTACCATGAATATGTAATATGCTTAGTCTTTGTACTTAGTATTTCAGCACTGATTGCTCTCTTTTTTATAGACTTCACCCCAACAAATCAAGTCAAAATCACAGCCTTCATTGTTGCAACGTTGATTTATTTGGCTGTTTTGATCTACTTTTATGTTCTGCATAGATACGGACAATGGATCATTCCACGTACATGGACAAATGTACAAAAAAAGCCAAAATTCTATTTTTTACTCCTCTTCCCTATTTTTGTAATTCTGTTTCTTTACTTAAATCTAGTTGTCTATCCTCCTCTGCTTCATACCCTAGTTTTGGGTACACCTACTGTGGTGACATTGGAAGCAAGCGCTGTTAAAAAACATGGTAAAAAAGGAAGTGTCTACTATTCTATTGAAACACCGTATGACTCTACTGGTATGTTTCGAATCAATGTAGATGAATATGAACACTACAAAAATCAAAATCTATTCATAAAATTATCGGTCATTGAGGGGCGCTTTGGCACCTACATCCAAGATATTCAATCTATCCACGGTGAAACAAGAGCGAATAAATAGCACCCAAGGCTTGATTTATCCTTCTAGAAACCTTACTTCTACAAATAACACAGGAAATAAATCGGCAGACCGACATGACATTAGAAAAGGCAACTTTGCCTGTTCCACAATTTGACCAAATTACCCTTGCAGATTTAAAACAAAAAATTGAGCATGCCATTCAGCAGGGACAAAACTTTTTAAATAACCTGACTGCAGTACCTGAAAATACGACGGCGCAATTAAATGTTTTAGAACAGATTGATCAGCTCGAAAACAACATGAGCGAAGCATGGGGCGTGCTGTCACATTTAAATGCGGTCATGAATAATCCTGAAACCCGCGAAGTGTATCAAGCACTGTTACCCAGTTTAAGCGACTACTACACTCAATTGGGTCAACACACGGTGTTGTATCAAAGCTATCAACATATTCATGATGCCAACACCTTTAAAGATTTGCCTGCTGCACAACAAAGCGCAATTCAATTGGCTTTGCGCGACTTTAAACTGTCAGGTGTGGCCTTAGAAGGTGAAGCTAAAAAACGCTATGCTGAAATTTCAGCGCGTTTATCGCAACTGTCATCAGACTTTTCCAATCATGTGTTGGATGCCACCCAAGCCTATTACAAAGTATTGTCCGAAGATCAGCTCAAAGGTTTACCGCCAAGCAGCGTTGAATTGCTGAAACAATATGGTCAGCAACGCGAATTGGAACAAGCTGTGGCAACACTGGATATTCCTGCCTATTTAGCCATTATGACCTATGCCGATGATCGTGCTTTGCGTGAAACCTTGTATCAGGCTTACACTACCCGCGCATCCGATCAATCAGACCAGTCTGAATTTGACAACACCCCGATCATGGAAGAAATCTTGCGTTTACGTCAAGAAATGGCGCAACTGCTCGGTTTTAACAACTATGCAGAATTATCCCTTGCCAGCAAAATGGCACCAAGTGTCGAAGCAGTCGATCAATTCCTGCGTGAACTGGCAGAACATGCCCGAGTACCTGCAGAGCAAGAAATTGCCGAACTCAAAGCCATTGCCGCCCAAGATGGGATTGATACCTTACAACCGTGGGATACAGGCTACTATTCTGAAAAATTAAAATTACAGCAATTTAACCTTTCACAAGAAATGTTAAAACCATATTTCCCTGCACCGAAAGTGGTTGAAGGTCTATTTAGCATCGTCAAGCGTTTATACGATGTCGATATTATTGAGCGCGCTGCCCCTGTTTGGCATCCTGATGCACGTTATTTTGAACTTGAAGATCAAGGTCAAGTGATTGGTGGTTTTTACTTTGATCTATATGCCCGTACAGGCAAACGCGGCGGCGCATGGATGAGTGGTTTCCGTTCACGCATGCAATTGGCACAAGGTTTACAAAAACCAATTTGCTATATGGTGTGTAACTTTACCCCACCTGTTGCAGACCAACCCGCGCTTTTAACGCATGATGAAGTCATCACCCTATTCCATGAATTTGGACATGGCTTACATCACATGCTAACTGAAGTAGATAATATTGCTGTGGCAGGTACACATGGTGTCGCTTGGGATGCGGTGGAATTACCAAGCCAATTCATGGAATTTTGGACTTGGGATCAAGATAGTTTAGATATGCTGAGTGCGCATATTGAAACCCAAGACACCCTGCCAGAACACCTGCTTAAAGCACTGTTAGATGCACGTTTCTTCCAGTCGGGAATGCAGAGCCTGCGCCAAATTGAATTTGCCCTGTTCGATTTAAGTATTCATCGCAGCAACCCTGCTTTAAATGCGGAACAGATTCAAGCCATGCTAGATGATATTCGTCAAAACTATGCCGTTGCGCCAACTACAGCTTACAACCGCTTCCAGCACAGCTTCAGCCATATTTTCGCAGGCGGCTATGCTGCAGGATATTATTCATACAAATGGGCAGAGGTTTTGGCCAGCGATGCCTTTGATCGCTTTGAAAATGAAGGGCTATTTAACACCGAAACTGGCAAGCAGTTTAGACAGTTTATTCTAGCAGTTGGCGGAAAAGATTCAGCGCTTGACGCATTTATCAATTTCCGCGGACGCGAGCCAAAAATAGACGCACTATTACGTCATCAAGGTTGGACGAACATAGTCAAAAACGCTTAAACTAAGAACTTTAGATGAAGTTAGGGGAGTCGTGATGACCATTAAACGTCGTTTCATTGCAGGCGCAAAATGTCCAAAATGTCAGGCGATGGATCGGGTTGTCATGCTCACCGCTGGCGAAGCTGAATGGATCGAATGTATCGAGTGTGATTATACGGAAAACCGTCCGACACATATTGATGAACCTGAAATCCCAGAGGTTTCAGATGAAATTGGGGTGATCCAGTTTAAGCCGCGTCAGTCAAAGTAAAACAATAAGGTTCAACAACGCATGACTGAAGATCAACGACATAACCCTAAGCTCTTATGGGCCATTACGGGCGGGTTAATTATTGTCATTATTGCCGTATTTATCTTTCAATGGATGGGCGATAGCAACAATACTGCGCCTATAGAAACTGCCCCAACTACGGCGTCTGTAGCGAAAGCTGTACCTGCTGAAGCAACGCCATTGCAAGAAGATGAAGCAGCACCAAAACAGTTGGTCACAGAAGATTTACTCAAAGCACCTATATCTGAGAATGCAGCGCTTGCCAAAGAAGAAGTGGCTAAATTAGATGACATTCAAAATCAGCTGAATGATCAACGTGCCTTATTAAAACAGCAACATAGCGATGCCGATGAGCTGATTAAACTGAAAGAAGAACAAATCAAAATACTGGAAGCCCAACTGGCACAGTAAGCCTCCTCTGCTTCACATCAGTCATTTTAAAATACGATAAAGGGTCAGTGTTGTAGCCAATTTAAGCTAGAATAGCCTGAGGTTATTCTGGCTTTATTTGTATGACATCTTCTGGTTCTGCTCAACAAAATTTGCTCAAAGCAATTATGCTGCTAACCTGTTCTGCCTTTCTGTTTTCGCTCATGGGGGTGTGCGTTCGTTACGCCTCAGAAACGGTTGATAATGCCACGGTGGTATTTTTCCGTAATTTTATTGGTTTGTTTATTTTTATCCCTCTCATTTTCAATAAAGGCTTGGGCTTTTTTAAAACCGAAAAATTATGGATGCACACTTGGCGTTCGGTGGTCGGATTAACCGCCATGTATGGCTTTTTCTACGCAATTGCCAATCTGAAACTATCCAATGCAATGGTCTTCACCTATTCATCGCCTATTTTTATTCCCCTAATTGCATGGCTATTCCTTAAAGAAAAAATCACCAAACCAATGTTATGGGCTGCGTTCATTGGTTTATTTGGCGTGTTATTTGTCGCCAAACCCGATGCGGGTATGTTTAATAGTATGTCCGCGATTGGACTCAGTGCCAGTTTTTTAGCAGCGATGGCTTTTGTCACAGTACGCGCCCTGACTCAAACAGAACCGCCTGAACGCATTGTGTTTTATTTTTGCATGATTGGTACACTCATTTCTGTTGTACCGATGTTTTGGTCATGGCGCCCCTACAACTTAAAAGAGTTGAGTTTTTTAATTGGCGCAGGATTACTGGCCAATATCAGTCAGATCTTTATGTCCAATGCCTACCGCCTTGCCCCTGCAGGGCAAATTGGCCCTGTAAATTACATTGCGATTATTTTTGCAGGGATTTGGGGCTTTAGCTTTTGGCATGAAACGCCAGACTTATTTAGTTTGATTGGCTTTGCCCTCATTTTGCTTGCCATTATTTTATGCAGTCCACTGTTACAAAAACACCTGAATCATCACTCCCCGCATTCATAATGCTGTTTTTGTATTCCCTACACATCAGCCTCTTGACATCCTCCCCGACCTAAAGGACGGAGATTCCTACTGCTAGACGCTCATGCCCGAGCGCAAGAATATTCAGTGCGGAATTTACATCCCGATCATGGAGCGTACCACACTCCACACACTGCCATTCTCTTATTCCAAGTCCTGCTCTACCTTCCGGACTACTGGAGCGTGAGCCACAGCACGAACAAATTTGGGTGGTATAGGCTTCATTGACTTCTTCATAACATACCCCTG
>NZ_JAYFSK010000099.1:0-4752 GCF_041464035.1 Acinetobacter sp. AL9
ATCAACAATACAAAAAATTTCTGTAAAATCGTACATGGTAGTTAGAGCCTTTGGGTTGTGTCGTAACTTTCTAAATGGCTCTAACTACCTTTTTTTCAAGGGCTTTTCTTATCCGTAATTCGGGTAATATAGATAAGTATGCAATAACGGTTGAACTTGATAGGATACAAAAATAAAAATTCAAATCGTATTTCATCAACATTTAAAGATGATCTTGCCCACAACCTGTTTATGGGCTTTTTTTATGTTGAATTTTAAATCTTAAAATACATCTAAGCCTTGTCAAAGAGATGCAATGATTTAAAGCTAAAATAACAGGCAATAAAAAAGCAAGGTCATTGCCTTGCTCTTTAATGTATGGTGGGGACGGAGAGACTCGAACTCTCACACCTCGCGGCGCTGGAACCTAAATCCAGTGCGTCTACCAATTTCGCCACGTCCCCAACATCGGGTACCAACTGAGTTGTTGGATTTTAATTTGGCAGAGGATCAAGGATTCGAACCTTGACGAACGGTTTTGGAGACCGTCATGCTACCATTACACCAATCCTCTGTAACTTAAAATCAAGCTGACTTGATATTTAAGTGGTGGGGACGGAGAGACTCGAACTCTCACACCTCGCGGCGCTGGAACCTAAATCCAGTGCGTCTACCAATTTCGCCACGTCCCCGATGGCTGTGTATATTATAGAGATCACTTCCTGATGACAAGCCTTTTTTATAAAAAAGCACAATGACTGTTTAAATAAAAAACAAAAAACTATTTTTTGATTTTTTCTTAAGCATATTCAGCTACTAAGCCATAATTTTAACTCAGCAATACTCACTGCACGCTGCGAATAGGACTTTGCCAGCATGTGATTCAGCAGAGGTAAAAATGCTTGTAGATGTATGGGAAGTTGAATATGCAATCTTTGACAGTGCAAATACGCCCAATCGTGGTAACTATTTGCCTGCAAGCGTTGTTGCGTTAACCATTCATAAAAAATAATGCCTAAAGCATAAATATCACTTTGTGCAGTTTTGAGCTGTCCGTGAAATAATTCTGGTGCCATATAACGTGGCGTTGCAGTCATCCCCTGACATTGAATATCTGCAATTTGCTGTACTTGCTCAAAATCTAACAGTTTGATTTGCCCATCCAACTGCACAATATGTTCAGCTTTTAAGTCAGCATGAATCCAACCTAATTGATGTAATGCTTCCACTGCTTCAAAGACACGCAAAAATATGTGTTTAATCGCTTCTGTATATTCAGGTAAATTACCCATCACAAAAACAGCTTGCGCTTCAGGTAAAATTAAAGCACGTGAATAGACCTGTGAATAATGCGATGAAATGTCATGTGAATTACCCTGCGACTGAATATGAATGGGTGCAGCATCCATCAATTCACATGGCAATAAAAAAGATAAATATGATGATTGCGCGTACTGTTTATAAAAGTCCCATTCTTGTGCAAAACCCTGCTCTACTGTCGCATGAACACCTTGTTGTTGGGCTTTCAGCCAATAAAACTGCCCTTGATGTTCAAAACGATAGATATGCCGACCATATTGCAAACTTTGCGCTTTACTGCGCAGCTCGAACTGCGCAGTATCTAACTGTTGAACATCCAAATTTAAAACATTAAACAACACTTGCGCCAGTGCGCATTTCTGCTGCGACTTCGGTGGATACCTCTATTTGTGGTACATTTAATAACTCTAAGCAATGTTGCAAAGTTTTACCGACACGTGCATGCGTTTCAATTGATGAAATTTTCGGCCAAGTCGCACGCTCGCCTTCACGCTGTAAAATTTTAAATAAATGTGGTTTCGGGTTTTGCAACATATAGCTGTAATGACGCAGGTTATAGCTTCCTACAATATTCACATCACCATAATAGCGTTGATCGACAATGCCATAGCCATGATCTAGCAAACGACGCACTGGCGGTACAGCTCCTGCGCGCTCACGTACAAAATCCATTACCCCACGACTAATGACTTTGCCCTGACGACGAATAATCCGTTCTGGCCAACTCAGCATATCTTTACGATAACGCTTAATATCATCCTGCATAAAAGGCACTACATGCGGATTGACCTGACTGGCGATGGTGTAGTTAATATTATACAAACGTGCCATTTTTTCCTGTGGGAAATCGCTACGCACACTGCCATCCACCCAACGGGTTTTACCCATATATGGAGTGTGTTCGCCATCATAACGCTTGTTGGTTAAACGTACTGGTGGAAATAAAATTGGCACAGCACACGAGGCCAACACCGCACTCCAAACCAACAAATCTGGCGCAGTGAAGCTGTTCATAATGCGTGAGTCTTGCGATGCATCATAAGGCGCAACCGCCACATTAATATGCAAACCTGATTTTTGAAAAGCTTCTTCAAACGTGGTATCGCCCAAGTTTTTGATCAGGAATTTTTTTAAATAATGCACATCGGCAATTCCACCATTGCCTTTAAGAATTTCGCGCATTTGTCTAAACTGAAATGCTTCGTGGAAAAATGACTCACCACCCAAAATATGCTGTACTTCTTCAGGTTTTGCGATGCCTAGCATTGCAGTCATTATTGCACCCGCGCTCGAACCCGACAGCACTTTAGGCATTAAATCCTGTTCAAGTAAGGCCTTACAAACACCTGTATGAAACAAACCTAGCGTTGCCCCACCAGAGAACATCAAGGCAGGTTGTCCGTATGCAGTTTGGCATTGCTGAAAAAACTCTATTTTTTCTACTTTGGTTAAAGCCTGACATTCATCTGAAGCGACAAAAGCCAAACTTTTACTGACTTCATCCACATAATCTTCAATAATTTTTTTAGTACCCACATAGGTTGCAGTAAACAACATCGGATGGGCAATATTGGCGATGTCAAAAGTTAAACCTTCACGCAAAATATAAATTAAATCGTGACTGCGTTCGGTGGTGCGATAACGGCGTAATAAATTTAAACGATGCGAGATAATTTCCGCATCAAAATATGGCGAACTGTTGTCATATTTCCATTCTTGCGCACCAGTTTCTTCATCTATACGAATGGCAATACTTTTCCATTCTTCATACGATTCGGCATTTTGAATTTGGCGCTTGAGTTTTTTTATGCGATAGGCTTGATGCGGATTAACATCTTCGGTGAAATCTTTAAATAACATAGCATTCCTCAATCCGTTGGTTTATTCGCAGCACTACGCTTGCCTATGCCTACTATACACAACAATATCTAAAAAATTGTAATACGCGTCAATGACTCGATTCACACTTTGATTGTCAAATCTAGGTCAATTGCGCTAGTCTTAAAGTGTAGCAATCTGATCTGCATTTTTTAAGCTGAATTATCATGGCAAACCTAGATTTACCCGACAACATCTTATTATCACTTTCTCATGTACTCCAACAACTACAGCAAAGTTTACCTGCTTTAAAACAAGAAACCGACTTTTCCGCCATCGCATTCAAATGGCAAGATCGACAATTGATAGCGATTCAACAACCAAGAAAAATTGATTTAGATGATTTAAAAGGCATCGAAAAGCAAAAAGAAAAAGTCATTCAAAACACCTTGCAGTTTTTAAATGGCTTACCTGCCAATGATGTGTTACTTACAGGCTCACGCGGTACGGGAAAATCATCTATTGTACGTGCCCTATTGACCGAGTATGCCAATCAAGGATTACGTTTAATTGAAATTGAACGCGATGATTTGTCTGAATTGCCAGAAATTCAAAAAATCATTCAGCATCGTCCTGAAAAATTTATTGTCTACTGTGATGATTTAGCTTTTAACGCAGAAGATGAAAATTATCGTAGTTTAAAAAGTGTTTTAGATGGTTCATTACAATCAGGTTCCAGTAATTTTATTATTTATGCAACCAGTAACAGACGTCATCTATTACCTGAATTTATGCATGAAAATACACCTGTCACTCGTGTAGATGTACCGCAATATACTGAGTTGCATCCTCAAGAAGCAATTGAAGAGAAAATTTCACTGTCTGATCGCTTTGGTCTATGGCTGTCGTTTTATCCAATGGATCAAAATCTATATTTAGAAATTGTGGAGCATTATTTACACAAAGCCGAAATGCCAATGACTGCCGAAGTACGTGCAGAAGCATTAAGATGGTGTCAGGCACGTGGACAGCGTTCAGGGCGTGCTGCCTATCAATTTTCTAAACACTGGATTGGCTCGCAGCAACTTAAAGCACTTTAAATATTTTAATGGGTTGTTTGCATATAGAAGATAGTCAGCAACCCACTCTATTTAAACGCGCTAAATGACTGAGCGACTACTGACCTTGTTCTGCAGCAATCCGTGCCAATGTGTCTTTATAAAATTCTTCGCCATGCGCCTGCATTTCTGCCACAGTCGGCTCTCCTACATATACTTCTTGCGGTACTGTCGCTTCAGATGTGATAGCCGAAGGATGAGTTGCTACAGTAGTCAAACGAGTGGTACTTCGACCTGTTGGGCTGTCACTGAACTCGGCTGATTTTCTGTACTATTTATATTTTGCTGTATTGACTCAGCCCCTTCGCAAGCGGTCAATACCATCATCCCCATCACACAAATAATGCAAAATGTATTTTTAAATCGCATGTTTATCTCAATTGGTTTTATATTAACCCGAATTACGGATAAGAAAAGCCCTTGAAAAAAAGGTAGTTAGAGCCATTTAGAAAGTTACGACACAACCCAAAGGCTCTAACTACCATGTACGATTTTACAGAAATTTTTTGTATTGTTG
>NZ_JAYFSK010000100.1:0-4668 GCF_041464035.1 Acinetobacter sp. AL9
GAACAAATAGAGCAGATAGAATTTGCACTCAACCATCGTCCTAGAAAAACACTAGGTTGGTATACACCGAGTGAAGTTATGGCTGGTTTTTATACTGTTGCACTTGCCGCTTGAATCCGCCATATTCTTCGTGTTATATCTCGTACAAGAAAGAAAAATAAATACAGGGGGAACATCCTTTGTTCTTTATCATGCAAATGAACACACTCATTTGTGTCCCAATTGAGCATACATCTAATAGGGCTGTTGTGTTAAGAATACTGTCAGTGTTGTTGATCAGTGCAATTTTACTGGTACATGCAGCAATTTTTTGAACTGTGACAGCTTACTTATTTACTTTTGTGACATAGGTTATGTATAATAATTATAACATTATTCACGTTACTGAAATATCTGATATTTTCCAGTATTTATTCGATCATCGTAATAAATTATACTGATAGCCTGTTAATTATTTCTTAAGAGTATTCAATCTTCTTAAGCTCAGGCATTTATCATCTTGGTTTTTTCTTTAAGTGACATGTTGGGGTTGGGTCGAGCTTGGTTTGCTTGGATGGCATTAACTCATTAAATTTTTTGTTAAACAACATTGTGAGTTTATTTATCTATGATCCCGGTTTTTCCGGGTGAACGCTTTTTGGATGATAATATTTTATGCTTTTACAGCAATATAAAATTGTTTTTGGCGGCACAATGGGGGCTGGTAAATCAGAAGCAATTAAAATGCTTTCCGACATTCCAGTCATGCAAACTGAAACGATTAATACTGATCTGGATGCACATAGCAAATACCTGACTACCGTTGGCATCGATTATGGTGAAATCATTCTTGATGATGAAACCAAGGTCGGATTATACGGCACTCCCGGTCAAGACCGCTTTGATTTTATGTGGTCAATCATTTGTAAAGGCGCAATAGGCATTATCATTTTAATTGATCATTCACGTACAGAGCGCGTACAGGATTTAGAGTTTTATTTAGATAATTTTAAAGAATACAGTGACAATATAGTGATTGGGATTACTCATTTGGATGAACAAAATGACCAGATGTTGAAGATTTACCGAGACTATATGATAGAAAATAACTATAGATATCCTTTGTTTGGTGTAGATGTACGACTAAAGGACGATGTACTGTTAATGATTGAAGCGCTGATAGCAGTTGTTGAAGTGCAAAATATTCTAGTTTAAAGGTGGTGTCTTATATGTTTAAAGTCGAGAACACACGTCAGATCCCACCTCAATTGATTGATTCAGGTCGGAAACTTATTCAAGAAGTCTTAAATGAAGTTTCTGGTATCGATTTTGTCATGCTTTGCTCTTCTGACGGTTTTGAATTAGCACTAGCAAGTAAAAAAAATCTGACGAATGGTGGAAAAATTGCTGCTGTCAGTAGTTCAATTCTGGCAATGGTTTCTGCATTCATTTCAGAAATCGACTTAACTGGATGTAAAACCATTACTCTTGAGGCTGATAACGGTAAAGTGATTTTGGTAGGAGTTGAGCACGCAAACTATCCGATGGTGATAGTGACTGCAGCCTCGCAAAATGTCTTGATTGGTCAACTGTTGTATGCACTAAAAAAAGTTTCTGAGTTATTGGTTGCTGATAATTCGGTGCCTCTTTAATTCGAGTTGAGTAGTTATTTTGACTGGCTAAATTGGTTAAAAAGTGTAGTTATTGGTTAGCATTGTTAAAGTATTGATAAAATGAATAGAGTTTTAAATATTGCTGTTTCTGGTGTTAGCCTAGTCGTACTAAATCAGCTCAAAATACAAATCATTTCATGCCTACCTTCGGATATTGAGGTTCATTGGGTTAATATTTCCGAACAACATATTGATTTACTTTTGGTTAATAAACTCTTTTTTCATTCATCAAGTATTCAAAATATCTTATCGCATCATGTTTCCCATTATTTGTGTTTAATTAAAGTCGCCGATAATGGTGGACGGATTATTGATGACACTTTATCCTATCCACTCGTACATTTAGATGAGTTGAACCGATGGTTACACGATTACTGTTTAAATGACTCTTCAGTTGCTAAGTCTAAAGTCATGGCTGAACCTACTAGCTATTTAGAACCTCTTGATGCAGCAAGCATATTTGACAATATTTTTAACTCAAACAATGGATTTATTCAGGTCTACGATGAGAAAGGCTTTTTAGTTTTGATTGATACAGCTACGGATAGAATTTGGGCGAACTCTGAAATCTCAATGCTTAGATTTAATAATACTATTCATCAATCCTATGCCACCTCTCAATTTATACAAGAGACGATCAGTCATCAGCGTACTGAGGATTTATATGTTGGTTTATGGAAAATTCTAGATCGCTCAATAACACTGAACGTGCCACAAGTCCAATTGAGTCAATATTTTAAATTACACATTTGGCCTCAATTGCCAGCAGGCTCTGTACGTAAAGACCTGTTTAAACTCTCAGCTTGTTTTGCAGAAGGTGCAAACATTCAAATGGTGGCGGATCATTTAGAGCTTTCTCATCAGAGAATTTTTCATTTTATTGCAATTGCGCAGTTATTAAGAATGGGGCAATGCATTGAACCACATGAAGCGAAATTTATTGCACCTCAGCAAACTATTGAAGAAGCCAAAGTGAACAAAATTAGCGGTTTTTTTGGAAAATTGCGAAAAAAACTAGGTCTTTAAAGCAGCATAAATAACTAATGGGAATCCTCCCATAAATTCAGGAGAAAAAAGATGGCTCGTATTACGTTAGATAGCTTAACCGAACTTGACGGTTTTGTTGCAGCAGCACTGGTTGATAGTGAAAGTGGTTTGGCTTTAGCCACTCAGGGGACAGGCATTGATTTGGAACTTGCAGCAGCAGGTAACACTGAGGTGATTCGTGCAAAGCGCAAGGTTGCTAAAGCACTTCAATTGAATGATGGTATTGAAGATATTCTAATGACCTTGGGTAAGCAATATCACTTAATCCGTCCACTCGACACCAATGAAGCTTTGTTTTTATATTTGGTTCTTGACCGTTCTAAATCAAATTTAGCGATGGCTCGTTTTGAATTAAAAACATTTGAAAAAGAGTTAGATTTTTCATAAGAAACTACTGAAAAAAATCTATAGAGTTTATCTATAAGATTGATTCGTCAGTTAATTTAAAAATGCTATATTTTTTAAAAATATAGCATTTTTTAGGCAATAAACCTGTAAGCCCCAAATAGAAATGTTCGGTTTCTCCAAAGTAAAAATATCCGCTTTTAGAATATGCGCTTTTGCGATTTTCCCTGCGGACGGTTTGATATGTTGGTGTCTGAAGTGATTAGTTTTTCTAGTCAGAAGCCTTGAACCGAATGATTCAAACTTTCATCGAAGCGATCAAGACAATGAAGCTGACTTTTATAGCCATTCTTTGTCGTCATCAGCAACTGGAGTGCCGTGCATTACATGCATGATCATGGTGTGCGCGATACTACCCTTGAATGGAATTTCCGGTAGCTGATCAAACCTGAAAAACTGTGCATCACTCAGTTCATGCGCTTCAATCTGAATATCACCCGCATGATATTCCGCCTTAAACGCTAGCATCAGGTTGCTTGGAAATGGCCATGGCTGACTGGCTAAGTATTGGATGTTTTTGACCTGTAAGCCCACCTCTTCCTGAATCTCGCATCGTACCGCATTTTCCAGCGTTTCACCCACTTCGACAAACCCGGCAATCAGTGTATACATCTGGGTTTTAGTACGGGTATGTTTCGCCAGCAGAATTTCATCTTTGCCTCGGGTAACAAAGGATTGATACGAGGATACTGGCTATAACCACAGGATGGGCAGACCATGGAATATTGAGTCGCATGCTGCTCAGCTGGATGACCGCAATGACTGCAATAGCAGTGATTACGTCGCCATCCCAGCAACTGCACAGCACGGGAAGCTTCTTCAAATTGTGGTCTACTCCAAACCTGGACCAGCTGGCGGATCGGGACCAACTGATAGCCTTCCGGCACCAGCTCATCCTCTTACAGATCGCGTGCAATCACCTCTCCGTTTTCTGACAGGTTCAGGTCATCATGAATTTTTTCAACTAGCGGTAGCTGAAAATCATGATCGACCAATAATTGCTGCTGTCTAAAAATATACGCTTTGGAGTGTATGGTCATTCAGATACCCTAATTAAAAAAATCCCATACAGGGGATGTATGGGACAAAACTTAGGAAGCTAACATGGAGTAACTTCAATCCAAATACTAGGTATATAGAACGATAATTTCAACAAGAATATTTTTTATATTATTGATTAATATCACGTAATTTTCACACGAATTATGAAACGGCCAGCTCGGATGAAATTCTATCCGTCAGCTGGCAGGGTGAGCATCCACTAGAGGGGTTACTAAAATTTCCAAACGTTTACCCATCGCCAATAGTGCTTTTTCTATGGCACTGTTACAAATAGAAATTTGAGTCGATGATGTTCCCTTTAAAAAGTGCTTAGAGACCGAAAACTCTATTCACTAGATACACTTCACTTTGAAAGTTCCTTGCGCAAAGCCTGTGACAGAGATGGATCCGGAAATTTGAACAACTCCTATAAGTGATACTCTGCTCCTCAAAAGATGTTATAAACATCAATATATGGAGTATTTTATGGCACGTAGACCAAGAAGAAATCATTCAAACGACT
>NZ_JAYFSK010000101.1:0-4539 GCF_041464035.1 Acinetobacter sp. AL9
ACGAACAAATAGAGCAGATAGAATTTGCACTCAACCATCGTCCTAGAAAAACCCTAGGTTGGTATACACCGAGTGAAGTTATGGCTGGTTTTTATACTGTTGCACTTGCCGCTTGAATCCGCCAAATTTAAAAATTTGAAAATCAATAAATTAGAAAGCTGTTCCGTTTGTCTGTTAAGTTGTTCAAAACGATAAGCGGTGATCTGTTGAATCATAAACATTTTGCTTTAATAATGGAAAATAATTTTCGATAAAGATGCTTAGTCTGCAAAATAATTTAAGTATAATGGCAGCATGAGTTTAAATTTTATCAGATTAGATTGAGTGCTTGAAAATGGAATTAGATCGCTACGATAAGCATATTTTAGAAATTTTAAGCAATGAAGATGTCAATTTGAATGAACTTTCCGAGCGGGTTAATCTGTCGGTAAGTTCGGTGCATCGCCGTATTAAAAGTCTGATCGATCATAAAATTATTTCAGGTTTAAAGCGTGAAATTAATTATCAAAAACTGGGCTTTAGTTTGCATGTGTTGTTGCAGGTGTCTTTGAGCAAACACGATACCGATATTTTTGCCAAATTTTTGGATGAATTGGAAAGCATTCCTGAAGTGATACGTGCATTTTTGGTGACAGGACAGACTGCAGATTTTATTGTAGAGGTTGTGGCACGAGATATGGAAAATTACAGCGAAATTTTATTAAAACGGATTGGTAAAATTGAGCATGTGGCAGGTTTGCATTCTAGCTTTGTGATTAAAGAATATGATGTTTTAAACTGTCATGGTTTATTAAATAAAGTTTAATTTATTAGAATCTTAGAATTATTTTGACTGGATCTATAAAAAAACGCACGAGAACGTGCGTTTTTAGGAATTGCAGTTAGACCGATTATGCGTCTAATTGTGCTAAAACTTCATCAGAGAATTCAACGTTGGTATATACGTTTTGAACATCATCTAAATCTTCAAGCATATCAATCATTTTCATAATTTTTTTCGCTTGATCGATGTCTGTAATTTCTGCTTTGGTCGATGGACTCATAACCACTTCAGCATTGTCAGATTTCAAACCTGCTGCTGTTAGCGCATCTTGAACTATACCAAAAGCTTCTGGCGTAGTAATAACCAAAATGCCATCTTCAGACACTTCAATATCTTCTGCGCCAGCTTCTAAAGCCACTTCCATCACTTGATCTTCTAAAGATGAATCTTCAAATGAAATTTCACCACGTTTGGTGAATAGGAATGCTACAGAACCATTGGTGCCTAAGTTACCGTCAGTTTTAGAGAAACAGTGACGTACATCTGGCACGGTGCGGTTTAAGTTGTCTGTCATGGTTTCTACAATAACCGCAACACCACCTACACCATAACCTTCATAGGTTACTTCTTTAAGATCGTCGTTATCTTCACCGCCTGCACCACGCTGGATGGCACGGTTAATGACGTCACGTGTCATGTTAACTGAAAGTGCTTTTTCCACAACAGCACGTAAACGAGGGTTACTTGCCGCATCTGGACCGCCGAGCTTTGCAGCAGTTGTTAATTCACGAATAAATTTGGTAAACAACTTACCACGACTAGCATCTTGTTTGGCTTTACGATGCTTAATGTTGGCCCACTTGGAATGACCCGCCATGCGAACTATGCTCCTTACAGATTGGCAGTATGCCTATCAAAATTGCGCCCATTCTAACATAAGCCCTTTTTTTAGATAAAGGGCAGAGTTTTAGGTTTTTTAAGTGTTGCTTTGAGTTGTTTTTGGCTCAGGAATGACAATATCTAAGCCCACTTGTTCTTTATATAATTGTTGGATAAGTGCCATATCGTGATCTAAATCTGTCGGATAGATTTTGCCAAAAATCCCACCTTGTTTGGTTTGTGAGTTGGCATACATTAAAACGATAGGCACATTGGCTGCTTTGGCAATATGCCAAAAACCTGTACGAATTGGCTTACGGGCTTCACCTGTTTTTGCGCGAGTTGCTTCGGGTGCGATGACCAAATTGAAATGTTCATTTTGATCAAAAAGTTCGACCATTTGCGACACAATATCTTTGTTAGATTTACGGTCTACTGGAATACCGCCGACTTTTTCTAAAATAGGTTTAAGTGGCCCTTTAAAAAGCTCTTTTTTGATTAAAGTATGGATTTTAATATCATAAATTTGGAACAGAGCAAGCGAGAGGATTGCATCCATCATTGAGGTGTGTTCAAAACCGACGATCACTTGTTTATTTTCGAGGATGTTGGGTTCTACCTGATATTGCCATCCTGCAAGTTTGAATGCGGACTCGCCTATAAATTTTTTCAACATAGATTTAACAGCTGATGAATCTGGAAATGCATAATTTCTGCTTGTTTTATATAAGAGTCAACAGAAAAATTGTTTGAAATATAGCATTCTCAAGTGATGCAGGTGATATAGCATTATATCTTTTATTGGTTTTAACTCTAAATGGTTTATTTTTAATATTAAAAATATATGAATTGAGAGAAATTAAGTCTTAAATTGAGCAAAAATGCACTATTCAAATGATTTGTAAATCATTAGACTTTGGTCGTAATTAGCTATGATTCTATTCATCATTTCACTATTCCACGCATCATGGAAGGATACTAAAGTGGCTTATTTGACGACTTTTCTTGTGGCATTGACTGTGTTGTTATTGGTCTTGGTATGGTCAATGTTTGAGTTGTTTTTAGAAGTGCGTAAAGAGAAGCGTTTAAAGTTGCATCGGGCAATGTTTCGGAAAGTGAAGGTGTAGTTTTTATATTTCAATAATAATCAAATTCGTCTGCTGACTATCTATACAGCAATTTCTGAAAATGGCTTGTGTTTTTAAAAAATCTTCGCTAGTATTCTTTGCGCTTGAACTTGTTGAAATATAACAAATTCAATTATAGGGCCTATAGCTCAGTCGGTTAGAGCAGCGGACTCATAATCCGTTGGTCGACAGTTCAAGTCTGTCTGGGCCCACCATATAAAACAACCACTTAGGTGTACTAATCCTAAGTGGTTTTTTTGTTTTTGTATTCTAGTAAGCAAATGGTAAGCAGCTTAAATCAACATTATTCTTAACTGGTTTTGTTGTATAAAGACTTGAAAAATAGAATTTCCTGTAGTTACTCAAATTTAAGTGACAACATGGGTATGGAGGCGATCTAATTCTGGCATGGCTTAATCACAATTTAAGTCAATACTTTGAGATACGAATTATGATGTATATGATCCCATTTTTTAGATCAGTTTATTACAAGTTTCTACGTAAGCGTCCGCTGAACCTCATAGTTATTTTTTAATTAAGTTAGATTTCCAGCAGTGTGGTCATAATTCATCTAGTCGGAACACTTTATGTGTTGACAGCCTTTTTAGCATATCACTTAAATAGGCATAGGAATCCAATCCCTTCAGCTTTGCTGACTGAATGAGGCGTATCATATTAGCCGCTCACTTACAACTGCGCAGCGAGTCAGTAAACAACCAGTTCTTACGCCCCAAGGCCTACGGACACATCTGATTTTCGATCCCTTACGAAGTAATGCTTCTTAGGTTGATTGGTAAGTTACCATCAACCAAATAGCGGTAGAGTGCCTGCCAGCGTTTTAAGCTGTAGTTGATCGTTCGAACAGTTAGAGAACTCGATAGCCGCGTTAGATGGTGTTGGTTGAGCCATTAATACAGTTGTTGCATGATCGGTTGACTATGTTGTTGACAGTAGTGGCATGAATCCGCTGATTGACAGCGGTTTCATGCAGCCACCGGCCAATAGGGGGCCATTGGTAACAATCAACATCTAACAGTAAACTCGAAGTCTTCAAGCTTGCTTTTAATAACACAATAAAGCTTGATTTGAGGTATCCATTAAAGCGTTCAACTTTATCTTGATTTGTGCAGAGTAGCGCTTACATATGCTGGGGCGAAAGCCATATTTTTTAGCACAGTCGAGCAGTTTAGGGTTTCAGTATGGTGACTGGTTATAATGTTGCAAGATATTCCCTTAAGATCGATCCTGACCTTTCCTAGATATCCAAGCTCTAAAATTTCTTGGTAGAGTACAACGGCAGGAATCCATTCAGGATAAGGAGTATTTACGCGTTCAAGAAAATAAGGTTTATATGAGTCAAGAATACTTATTCTAGGTTGTAAGCAGATACTGTAGTGTGGACTTTTGCTGTAAATATTTACGCACGGTATTTTTAGATTCCGCAAGTTCTCAACTCATTACCTTAAATAAACCTTGTTTATACAGTGTTTAAACTGTAACTTCTTGCTCCAAAGTTAACATATTTGAGCAGTTCCAAATGACTACTATATTAACTTAGTGGCAGTTTTTAAATGCCGTTATAGGGATATTTTACACTGCCGCTAAAATATTATAATTAAACCCAATTGATATATTAACTTAACCTAACCCCAGTTACGGATAAGCCAAAGATTTAATCACATGAATTTTAGGCTTATTCTTTTGGCAAAGTTGATACGCACATAGTGAAGAAAATACGCCTGCTAAAAAACCAGCAATCGAACGATGTTT